>JANLSL010000419.1:0-3132 GCA_031362385.1 Alphaproteobacteria bacterium
GATGCATTGTCCGCTGCACTGCATGGGCATATCGATGTGAAGGATGGCAAGGTTGTGCAAAGTAACTTCAGCGACTACCGCCTGCTGAAGATTGCTGAAACTCCCGTGCTTGAAACCCACATCATGCCCCAAGGCGGCCACCCTGGTGGCATGGGCGAAGTGGGCTTGCCGGGTGTAGCACCCGCTCTCACAAGTGCGATCTTCAACGCCACTGGCCAGCGTGTGCGAAAGCTGCCGATTGCTCTGTCGGGCGTGGTATCGGTCTAACGATTATCTCAGCGGCTTGCGGACAAAGGTGCCAACCGCGCTGTTGGTCCAGGTGCCATCGGCGTTTTGACGCTGGCGGTTCTGTACATATGCATTGGGCCCTGAGGGCGTCCATGTGGTGTTGAAGTGCACCACGCCCTTGGTGCCAAACAGGCGTTCATCATCAAAGATCAGTTTATCGCCGTCGGTCTTCATGGTGCCGACCGAATACGACCCGGCGATGGACCAAAAGATGTAGCGCAGGGTTTTGGTTTCCGCGTCCCAATAGTAATTGGTCTCGCCGCGCACGGGTGGATTGAGGTTCTCCATCCGCAAAGTGTCTGTGAGCACTTGGTTCTCCAGCCGCCACCGCACGCAATGGGTGACGGTTTGGGTGCCCACGCCCAGCGAGGCCCCAACGAAATCAGGCAACGGCCCGTCCCAGCACGACCCCGCCATAAAAGCGATGGCCTTAAAGCCATCGGGCGGCTTGGGTGGCGGCGCGGTTTGAGCCAACGCAACGAAGCCGGGCCAAGCGAACACGGCGCACACGAGTACACATTTTTTCAAGGTCATGGCTTTTCCTCTCAGCGTTAGGTCGGCGCGATTGCGCATATTGTTTCACGTGAAACAACGTCAACACACTTCACGCTATTCACAAGCATCCTCAAATATGGGTGTCACCGATTGGCAATTTCGGGCCGGTTCATTGAATTGCCTATTGAATGCACTGTCACCGAAATCAGACCATCGCGGCGCGAGATGGGCCACATCAATCGCCTGACGCAGCCGAAAGCATCGAAAACATAAAACGGCCGATGCTGCAACGCAGCGACCATCATCTAATGGATATTTGACCCATTCTGATGGCTATACCAGCCGCAGGGTGGTCGCACGTTTTGCGGTGCAGCATACCGATCTCCTCACGAGATCATGTTCGGCGAACTCCGTGGTGCACTTCAGACCTGAACTCACAGCTGCCCGGCGCAGGGTTGGTGGTGCTGGTCCACGGCGGGCTGGCATTGCCCGCATTGGCAAGGCAAGTGCGGTGGCAAAAAAATATGAAGCTATGATTTTGGTGCGACGTGAGAAGTAAAGCGAAGAGTTTTCACGCTTAGTTAAACGCCACTCAAAGAACGCACCAACAGAGAATTACCTGGGGTCATTCTCGATTGGGCCATCTGTTTGAGAGTAACAAAACGTGTACTTCATCGCCCACCTATTCGGCGTTTTTTCGAAGAGGCACGCGAAATATTTTTCTGTCCAGAACTCTTCGAAGAACTTTGGGTTCGACCTACTCTCTTGCAAATATGATCCAGGTATAAAAAAAATAGTTGCAGCTTGGCCGTCAACACTAAGCTTTATCTGATGCTGAATCTGACCCATGTCGATCAGCTCAAGAATCGAGCGACTGTTTTTGTTGGTGCTTTCCTGTCGCCACTGCTCGCCTGAAAAGATATAGGCAATATCCACAGCGTCAATCGCATTTAGCTCATTATCCTTGGACATAAATGATCTGAGGCTTGTGAGGTCTTTATTCTTGATAGCTAGCACCAGCTGATTGGCAATTTGAGTGAGTTGCTCTTCAGCACCCTGCCTAGATGACCTAGCGGTCATTGCTGCAGAAGAGTTATGATTGAATAGGGCCAGCGCACAAAAAAGAAAAATCGGCACCTTCATAAACACTGCCTCGCTCGGGTCACAGACATCGCATCTTACTTACAAGCATTATTAATATACGCAGTCGGGTCTACTCTAGAAGAGTTAATTGTAGCCGGGCTCGCTGATGTGCCTGCTATGCGCGCTAGATGCAAATGAGGAGCATTTGTGCCAGATCCGTTTGAAATTCCAATTTGCTGGTTTGGAACAACACGAAAGCCTGGGGTCAAGCCAGGAACTGCCCCGGTATGTGAATAGCCCGTCATATATCCATTTGAATGACTTACGAAAATTTGGTCAGCTCCAGCATATCGATTGATAGTATTAACAACGCCAGCCTCAGTGGCGAAAATTGGCGCACCAAGTCTAGCTCTAAGATCAATACCACGGTGTGGTCCCTTGGACCGCAACTCGCCAAAAGGCGCCGTTATCTTGGCCGGCTTTGCTACTGGACACCCTAACTCACTTCCTGCCCCCGCATTCCCGGGCCCTTGGGCTGCGGCTGTAAAGGCGAAAGCAAAACTTTGCAAGAGTTCAGGTCAGAGTAAAAACTTCGCGCGATCTCTATTTTTACTCTGACCTAAATGATTCCTGACCATAAATAATTTCCCATCACCGTAATTCTAAATTGCCTCCTAAGTATCATGTTGATGGAATTCCATGAATCTTGGCTTTTCTGGCAACCCCAAATGTGGCCCGAACAACTTGAAACATACCGGGCGTGAGCTGATCTTTACATGACCCCACCCTCCAACAAGATCGTAAGTGTCACCGCGCTTTGAAAACAAATCGATATTTCCAAAATCTAGCCCACCATCGATATCAACATTTGGCGTGTTATTGCGCTCCAACCAGTCGATGTTGATTGGATTCGGAAATTTGATTTCCCCGAGCCTATAGCAATACTGTTTGTCGGGTGGGGGTTTTTGATATTCGGGATGATGCTTTTTTAACACGGCGTCTACGATAAACGATATTGATTCCCGAGAGATCACGATGTCTAGTACGTAACTATCTTCCAAGTAGATTTGCTCCAGCCCAGTCAGTTCATAATATTGCAAAATTGCCATAAGCTCTATTCCCGAACTGTGGTAGAGTTTGGAGTCATAGTAAAAACTTCGCGCGATCTCAATTTTTACTCTAACTCCAAATGATTTTTAATCTGGCCGCGGCTCGCCCAATGCAGCCGCGATCAGTGCGCCGAGCGCCATGTCCTCTTCCTGCCCG
>JANLSL010000429.1:0-3646 GCA_031362385.1 Alphaproteobacteria bacterium
CCATCGCCACCACCCAACCGGCGCGTAAAATGGGCGAAATTTTATCAAACGCACCGGCACCGCGCGCGTGAGATACCAAAATCCCAACGCCCACCAGCACGCCTTGCACCACAGCACCCGTGGCAAAGTATAACCCAGAACCCAAGCCGCCAGCGGCTAAGGCATCACGGCCCAAGGCGCTGACCATAATCGTATCTGTAATGCCCATGCCGACTTGCGCTAATTGGGCAGCCGCTAACGGCAACGCCAATCGCAAGGTGGCATTGGTTTCTTGTTTAAAGCTGAGGGTTGAAGAAGGAGCGGTCATCGCAGGTCTTTCAGATCAGGGGCGCCGCAGGCTCCTGATGAAGGACCCACGTATGTTAATCGGTGATGGCGGTTCGGCGCGCTGGAATGGCGCACAAGCTCATTTTGCCGGAGCCCATCATCACGGAGGCGAACGGTTGATATTTTGATGTCATCGAAAGCCTCCTCTGGTGGGAATGAACAACATTAACAGGGCGGTCTCATAGGTTCTGACGCGGGCAATGTCAATGCTGACTCTCGTGAAAATTGAAAGGCCACCTGCTTCACCCCCGTAACCCTACGACCTATCATTCAAGCCACGACACTTCATTCGAGGGAGGGATGGCCATGGGAGACTCACGGGTTGCAATTGTCACTGGTGGTACACGCGGCATTGGTAAGGCGATTAGCATTGCGTTGAAAAATGCTGGGCACAAAGTGGCAGCCAATTACGGCGGCAATGATGAGGCGGCCAAAGCGTTCACAACTGAAACCGGAATCCCTGCATACAAATGGGATGTGGGTGACTTCAATGCCTGCCAAGAGGGCCTTGCCCAGGTTGTGAAAGATTTGGGACCCATCGAAATTGTCGTGAATAATGCTGGCATCACGCGTGATGGCACGATGCATAAAATGACCTTTGAGAATTGGCGCGAAGTGATCGACACTAATTTAGGGGCGTGTTTCAACATGTGCCGCGCGGTGATCGACAGCATGCGTCAACGGGGCTTTGGTCGCATCGTGAATATTGGCTCGATCAACGGCCAAGCCGGTCAGTATGGCCAAGTGAATTACGCCGCCGCTAAATCAGGGATTCATGGGTTCACCAAGGCCTTGGCCCAAGAAGGTGCTGGAAAAAACATCACCGTTAATGCCATTGCACCTGGGTATGTAGATACCGACATGGTGCGCGCGGTACCGCCCCCGGTGCTGGAAAAAATTATCGCGCGCATACCGGTGGGCCGCTTGGGCCGGGCTGATGACATCGCCCGCGGTGTCTTGTTCCTGGTTGCCGATGATGCCGATTTTATCACCGGCTCGACCATGTCGATCAACGGCGGGCAACATATGTATTGAGAAAAAAACCACTGTCGTCCTCGGACTTGATCCGAGGACCCAGGGTAAAATACTCAGTTGAAGTTGGTTGCCCCTGGATGCTCGGGTCAAGCCCGAGCATGACAAACGAGAGAGAAAAGTTTAACCGGCTGCGACGCGGCGGACTTTATGTTCGATCAAGCCGAGCTTGGTGGCGACTTCTTTGAACATGCCGATCACTTCGATCAGTTGTTCTTCGGTGTGCGCCGCGCACAGGCTGCACCGCAACAGCGAATACCCATACGGAGTAGCTGGCGGCAGGGCCAGGTTCACATAAACGCCTGCTTCAATCAGGCCGCGCCAGAAGGCCACTGCGACTTGCGGGTCTGGGGCCACAACGGCAACAACTGGCGAAATATCGCTGGCAAGCTTTAAGCCAATCTCTGACAAGCCACTGTGCAGCACTTTGGCGTTTCTCATTAAACGCGTCCGCAACGCACCGCCCGATTTCACCAAGCCTAAATTGACGGTGGCTGAGGCGACAACAGAAGGTGGCAGCGAGGCGGTGAAAATGTACGGGCGGCACACCAAACGCAGCATGCCAAAATCGGGGTAGCTTGAAACCACAAAACCACCGACCGTGCCGACAGATTTAGAGAACGTGCCAACAATGAAGTCTACGTCATCTTCGCAGCCAGCTTCCTCGGGCAGACCACGGCCATAGCGGCCCAATACACCCATCGAGTGGGCTTCATCGCTGAGCAAGAAGGTGTTCTGGTATTTCTTTTTAACAGCCACGAAATCGTTGATGGGGGCTTTGTCGCCCAGCATTGAGTAAATGCCTTCGATCACGATCAACTTGTTGCCGGGCTTGTCGGCCAAGCGCGCCAGGCGCTTATCTAAGTCAGCGGCGTCATTGTGTTTGAAACGAATCACTTCGGCAGAACTTGCGCGCACGCCGTCATAGATCGAGGCATGGCAGTCAGCATCCATCAGGATGTAATCTCCCGGGCCCATGAGGGTCGACAGGACGCCCGCATTGGCCAAAAAGCCGGTTGAAAACACAATCGCATGGTCTTTGTTAAAGAACTCGCACAGGCCGCGTTCCAAATCTTTGTGTCCAGCGTAGGTTCCGTTGGCAACGCGTGAGCCTGTCGTGCCCGTCCCAAATGCATCCAGCGCTGCATGGGCGGCTTTCAGGGCTTCAGGCGCGAAGGTCAGGCCGAGGTAATTGTTAGTGCCGCATAAAATCGTCCGGCGGTTGCCGATCATCGCTTCAGTTTGCGAGATCACATGATCCATCTTCACTTGGAACGGGTCAGCACCGTCGCCCGCAAGAATTGCGTCGCGCTGCGCCATCAAGTTCGAGAAGCGATCAAAAATACCAGGCATCGGCGTATTCCTTATGTCTTAAAAACTGGACCCAGCTTTAAGGGGCGTTAGCCCCGGTCAGCTTTGACGATCTTTTCCACAGCAACGGCCAGTTCTTGGATGGTTGTGACATCGGGCAGAATGTTCATCGGAACCGAGATATCAAACCGGTCTTCGACCGTTGCTACGAACTCCATCACCACCAGTGAGTCGAAGTTCAGGTCTTCGCTGAACCGCGTTTCTGGTTTCAGGTCCACTCCGGCTTTGTTGAAGGGGGTCAGCAACTCATGAAGAACCACGAACGTGTCCGGCAAAGGTGCGCCGCTCGAAGTCATGAGAACAAAACCAATCCAACCAAAACGGATGCTGGCCGGGCGATTTCTTCTTGTCTTTGGGGACGCCCGCCTCGGCTCAACCTACACATTGGGCGGGAATGGCCGAAAAATGACAAATCAACTTAGCTGTAACTCTTTAACAACCCTCGTGAAATTGCCCAATTTACGGTGTTTTTGAAGCCTTTTTTAAGCTCCCAGGCGGGTGTCCAGCCCGCCACCGTGGGCCCGCGGGCAACCCAATCGGGGTGCATTATTTCCGAAACCTTATCCCAGCTGAGGGTCGAGGCGTTCTGGGTAAGTTGTGCGGCCAGTGTGCCCAAGGCACCTGCCGCATACAAAGCCACAATTGGAACACGGATAAGCCGGGGCCTCGTCTGCAAGGCCTCGGCGGCGGCGGCCATCACGCCCGCCCAGTCGTGACCGCCCGGTTGTCCGTCATCAATTTCTAAGGGCTCGCCGGGGTCGTCGCGCAAGGGCAGCAGGTTTAAAATTGCCGAGACCACATCGTCCACATGAATCAGCGAAAGTCTGGCCTGGGGGTTGGGCGGGACCAAGGCAAAGCCGCGCGCGGCCAAGCTAAAGATGCGCAAGGTTTCAGGATCACCGGGGCCGTAGACCGC
>JANLSL010000469.1:0-1530 GCA_031362385.1 Alphaproteobacteria bacterium
GCAGGCGCTTGGTTTCTACACTCAGGCCCTCGCCACCATCGCGGTCGAGCCCGTCTGTGATCAACAGGGTCACTGCGCCCTGACCCAGCACCCGGCGCGACCACAGGCGGTTAAAGTTGCCCAGCGCCTGACCAATGCGCGTACCACCTGACCAATCTTGCACAGCGCGACTGACGCGCGCCAAAGCCACGTCTGGGTCGCGGTGCGCTAATTCGCGGGTGATATTTGTCAGCCGCGTGCCGAATAAAAAAACATGCACCCGGTCGCGGTCATTCGTGATGGTATGTAAAAAGTGCAGCAGCATTCTTGAATAGGCAGCCATCGAGCCTGAGACAACGCACAACACAACTAAGGGCGGATGACGATACGTGCGGGCACGACGTTTCAAATAGATCAAATCCCCGGTTGCCAGTGATGAGCGAAGGGTTGCACGCACATCAATGCGCGGGCCGTTCGGCGCAGGGGCAAAACGCCGCGTGAGAACATCAGGCATGGGCAAGCGCAACGTCGCGATGAGTTGCTTGGCCTGGGCCATTTCGGCAACACTCATGGTTTCAAAGTCTTGGGCGCGGAGTTTTTCCGACGCCGACCAACTGGCAACGGTATCAGGCGTATTTTCTTCTGGGGTGTCTGTGGTGTGCGCCTGGGCAGTACCTGCAAAGGCATCAATGATCCGACGCGGGGTGGGACGTGCTTCATCGCTGCCGCTTGGCGTGAGCGCCTGATCAATGAGCCCAGGCTCAGGGTTATCAGCGGTGCGCCAAAACCGCGCAAAGACTAATTTAAAGATCTCGCTTTGCGCATGTTTCTCAACAAACAGCGCATGCAATGCCCAGTAGGTGTCATCTTTGTTGGCGATGTCGATGAACGGCAAAGCGTTCAGCGCTGCGATCACTTTGCCGGGGCCAATCGGCAAGCCTGCGCTGCGCAAAATCCGCGCGAAGTGCATAATGTTGGTGGGGAGAAAGGATACGGGCATAATGACTACCCGGCTGCGGCCTTTCGCGCCGTCTCAACACCCCTTGCCGCGACTTCGCCGCGTACGCGAGCAATATCATCTTGGTATTTCAGCACCACGCCAAGCGTGGCGTCGACGATGGCGGGCTCTAGCTCACGGGCATTGAGAGTTTTAAGCGCCATTGCCCAATCGATGGTTTCAGCGATACCGGGTGGCTTGAACAATTCGAGGCCACGCAGCATTTGCACAAAGGCAACCACTTGTGCGCCTAGTTTGTCGCCCACACCGAGCGCCTTCGCAGCCACAATGGCACGTTCGCGGTCGGCATTTGGGTAATCGACCCAGTGATACAAACAGCGGCGCTTTAGCGCGTCATGAATTTCGCGGGTACGGTTGGACGTCACAATCACAATCGGCGGCTCAGTCGCTTTCACGGTGCCGAGTTCTGGGATGGTCACCTGAAAATCCGATAGCACTTCAAGCAAAAAGGCCTCGAACGGCTCATCAGTGCGGTCCAACTCGTCGATCAATAATACGGGCGGGCCAGAGCTGTGGTTTTCGAGCGCTTGCAA
>JANLSL010000522.1:0-24146 GCA_031362385.1 Alphaproteobacteria bacterium
AGGTTGCTAATGGGGGGCCGATTTGCTATTCCCGCGCCCTCAACCATCCAAGACGTGCGGTCGTGGCGGAAATGGTAGACGCGCAGCGTTGAGGTCGCTGTGAGGCAACTCGTGAAGGTTCGATTCCTTTCGACCGCACCACTTCTTTCCTTTGTTTTCCCCTTTGGCCTTTTCTGCTCTGAGCCTGCGCTAGAGGGCCCGGTATGTCCAAACGGTGGTCGGTATATCCATTATTTATCGAAATTAAATGGTGAGAGCGGCGGGCCTGGCACGCGGCACTTTTGCTTGATCACCCATCCATAAAGGGCTACGGCAAAAGGGCAGACGTTGCACTTTAGCGCAGCACCGCCCGCTCACATTTAATCCCGGTCCGATGAGGTTGCTCATGCCCATGCTCAAGCGCATTAATCTCTGTGTCGCCGACATGGAGCGCTCACTGAAGGTGTACCGCGATATTCTGGGATTCACAGTCAATCATATGAAGGACTCTGATTCAGACTCCTATTCCTATCCGGTGTTTGTCTTCCCCAAAGAGGCCAAGCTGCGCTTTGCAACACTGGATAGCGCGACCCAGCAACGCACATTGGCCATTACTGAAGTGCGCGGGGTAGCGCTGCCCAAGCTACCCGTCCCGCATACCTCAGCGGTAGTGATCAACTGTATCAACATGGACGAAGTTGTTGCGAAGGCCAAAGCCATGGGCTTGAAGGTTGTCCCTGAGCAACCTTTGCCGGGCCCTGATGGCAAACCCAAGGGCCGCGAAACAGCGTTTGTTGATCCCGATGGTCATTTGATCGTGCTGTATAAGATGCTCGATCAATAAAATCTAAATAGCGAGCCAATGTCGGAAACAATTACTCACCGCAAAGTAACGCAAGAGGCCGACGATACGTTTGGCCTCGATGCGGAGTTTGTAGAAGAGGTCACCGCTGCTTTGCGATCAAATAATGCAGGCCGTGTAAACGTTCTCGTGGCTGATCTGCATTACGCCGATATGGCTGATTTGTTGGAGCGCCTTGATTCGCAAGGTCGCCGCCTGCTGATCGAGAGTATGCGCGATCATTTCCAAGCCGATGTGTTGCCAGAGCTGGCTGAAGCGGTGCGCGATGAGGTGATGAAAGCGCTGGGCTTTCAAGATTTTGCCGCAGCCCTCTCGCAACTTGATTCGGACGATGCCGTTTATGTAGCGTCCAAATTGTCAGTCACTGAGCGCGCCCAAGTTGCTGCCCGCATGCCCGCCGAAAGCAGGTTGCTGATCGAGCAGGGCCTGGCGTACGCCGAGAACTCGGCAGGCCGCTTGATGCAGCGCGAGTTCGTGGCCGTGCCGAACTATTGGACGGTCGGCGAAACCATCGACTACATGCGTGCGGTGCAAACGCTGCCCGAAAAGTTCTATGCGGTGTTTGTGGTTGATCCGCGCAACAAGCCCTTAGGCATGGTGGAATTGTCGCGTCTGCTGCGCGCAAAACGCCCTGAACGCATGCAGGACTTGTTCGACAAAGACGTCGCGCCCGTCCCGCTTGATATGGACCGCGAGGAAGTGGCGTTTTTGTTCAAGCAGCGCAATTTAGTCAGCGTACCTGTGGTTGATAAATCGGGCCGATTGGTGGGCCAAATCACCATTGATGATATCGTCGACGTCATCGAAGAGGAGGCCGAAGAAGACATCCTCAAACTTGCCGGTGTGCGCAATTCTGATGTTTCGAGTCTGTATAATGCCATCATCAGCACGGCCAATTCGCGCTTCATGTGGCTGGCCATCAACCTGCTGACGGCGTTTCTGGCATCGTGGGTGGTGGGTTTGTTTGAAGCCTCAATCGCCAAATTAGCGGCTTTGGCAGTGCTCATGCCCATCGTTGCTGGCATGGGTGGAAATGCTGGGACTCAAACCTTGGCCACTGCCGTGCGTGCGCTGGCGACCCGTGAACTCAATGCCAGCAATGCCTTGCGCGTCACCTTCCGCGAGCTTTTTGTGGGCATGATCAATGGGCTATTGTTTGCTGCCATCGTGGGTTGCAGCACCTATTTCTGGTTTAACGATAGTTTACTGGCGATTACCATTGGTGCTGCAATGTTTATCAACCTCGCGGTCGCGGGCTTTGCTGGCATAGTTATCCCCTATGCTCTCCACAAGTTCGGCTCTGATCCTGCCGATTCGGGCGGGGTTTTACTCACAACAGTGACCGACGTGGTCGGGTTTTTCACCTTTCTCGGGCTGGCTACGCTGATTGTCCTTTAGGAGAGGGCGAGCCTTTAAAACTGGGGTTTCTCATTCGTATTTTTACAGGTACAATCACTCGATCATTGGAGTTTGAGCTTTAATGTCGGCCTCGTCAGTTAAGTACATCACGCCACCAAATAATCTTCGGAAAAAGCAGATTGATGCTGGAGTTGCGTTAACGATTGACGCAAACCTTGTTGCGTCTGCTGAAGCCAAGATCATTGGCATGAAGGGCGAGTATCTGGGCTGGGTCGTTGGAGATCTTGAGAAACTGGCCGCACTTTGCGATGTCGCGATCAAAGACAAAGATAAGCGCGCATCGCACGTTGAGGACCTCTATAACAAAGCCGTTGAAATCAAAGGGCAAGGGGGTAGCTTTGGCTATCCGCTGGTGACTTCGATTGGCAGCCAACTGTGCCGGTTTATCGAAACCGAAGGTTTTGGTTTGGACGATCCAAAAATGGATGTCGTCAAAGTGCACGTGGAAACGCTGCGCTTGGTGATCATGCAGAAAATGGAAGGCGACGGCGGCCCCATGGGCGAGAAGCTCATGAATGGCTTGGCGTTGGCCGTTAAAAAAGTCACAAGCTGATTTTTTCTTAAGACCGCGTTGATGCCTAATTCACCGATTCCTAGTTCACTGGCGTCATGAATTCCCACCGACGATAATTATCAACGCCGGCCAGGACGATCCCATCAAATCCTTGCTCGACGAGGCCTGCAAAAGTTTTGCCGACGATGGCCTTCCACGCAGGATTCCAAAACTCGATATGGAATTTGCCCGGGTTTGATCGGTCGAGTGCGTTGATCCATGACGGATTACCTGCCCTCCATTCGCGCTGCCAGTAATACTGATCGTTGGCGGCTTCCCCGACATCAAGCCAGGCGAGCAACAGGCGCCGCGCGCCAAGCTTCTTAAATTTGAGGCTCCGCACTTCGTCTTTGGTCAAGGCCTGGTTGCCATTGTAGAAACCATCGACGACCAGCACATCATAGTTGGTGTTCTTAAGGGCCAATATCCATTCAGCTTTATTGCCGTATTTCTTGTTATCGAGATTAACCAGCATGCTCTTGGCTGCGGAGATGGTCTCAACGTTGCCAGGGTTTTCGGGGTTTGGCCGCATGTTGGGAATAGATGCGAACCTATGGTTCATATCGGTATCAATATGAGCAACGATTCCTGCCTTGCGCGCCTGATCGTACATCGGTTGAACGCGTTCGGGTGGGCAATGATCGACCGAGAGTGCTTTAAGGCTTTGGGAACGCATCGCTTCGACGTCAGTTAACGGAATGCGCAGTGGGGCACAGAAAAACCCGTCGAGGATAAAGCCGTCGACCCGCTGCTGATAACGGCGCATCGGAAAGCCTACTGGCAATTCTGTATCCATGACCGAGGTTCTTTTGACCATCTCGGGGCGTTTGAGTTCGGTCAAGTCGTACTCACGCTGGCTCCAGGTGAATAAGTCAAATCCGCCGAATGTCAGAACCGTAAAGTTGGGGCTTTTTGCCCGTGCAAACGTGGTTAAGTCTTCGACGATCTTGCGCATCTCGTCGCGGTAGTTGGGGATTTCATTCAGCGGGATGTTGAGGATCGCCTTAGTGTCTCCCAACAGTTCGATGGTGCGATCTGGCAACTCAGGCGGGGTAGGCTTGATCGAGGTGATGTCATCCTGCGGCATTAACTGCGGAATGGCCTCTGGCTCTGGGACGGCCCCGTTGTCAGCATCGCCCCCTTCAAGGCCAGCACCGGCAGCACCAGGAGTGACACTGGGGCTTGGTTTGTTAGGTTGCTGGGCGATTGCAGTCTGCGCCGAGAGCAGGCCCGCACACGCAAGAGGAATCAGGAGTGCTAAGATTTTTTTCACAGGCGTTCGGCCACGTAATCGGCAATTGCGAGACTGGACGTCAGCCCGGGCGATTCTATTCCGTAAAGTGCCATAAATCCGTTAACTCCGGTTTCTAGCGGCGACTGTATCATAAAATCTCGCGCCGTTTCGCCCTTTGCCTGAATTTTAGGTCGTATTCCGCTATAGCCCGGTCGTAGCGCATCATCAGGCAAGTCAGGCCAGTACTTGCGGATCGCTGTGTAAAAGCTGGCGGCGCGTCCTTCATCGACATCATAGGTGATGTGATCGACCCATTCGACGTCGGGCCCAAATCGGCCTTGGCCCGCAAGATCGAGCGTATAGTGAAGGCCTAAACTGTGCGCGCCGGGCAGCGGATAAATCAACCGCGAGAAGGGCGCCTTGCCTGAAAGATAGAAATAATTCCCCTTGGCATAATGCTGCGGCGGAATCGTGGCCGGTGCCACGCCCTTGATCGAGCGGCTCACATTTTGCGCAGAAAGCCCTGCACAGTTGATGGCGGTCTTGCACTTAAGCGACATCGGTGCAGCACCCCCGGCATGAATAATCACGCCGTCGTCAGTGCCTTCGCCACTCATCACCGGGCTGTTGTAAGCGATGACTGCGCCGTGGGCTTCCGCGTCGCCCAAAATCGCCAACATGAAGCCATGGCTGTCGATGATTCCTGAAAGGGGTGAGAGCAGCGCTGCCGAACACACCAGATTGGGCTCAAGTCTTTTGGATTCTTCCCCCGACAGATAGGTCATATAAACCCCGCCAGCGGCTGAGTGCGCTTGAAGTTTTTTAAGGCCAGCAACTTCGCTTTCGTCAGCGGCAAAAACAACTTTTGTGGTTCTTTTGTAGGTCACGCCGTAAGCGTGACAGAACGCATAAATTTTATCCCGGCCCTCAATGC
Source organism: Alphaproteobacteria bacterium (assembly GCA_031362385.1). Lineage (GTDB taxonomy): Bacteria > Pseudomonadota > Alphaproteobacteria > Rhodospirillales > Rhodospirillaceae. The sequence goes on from JANLSL010000522.1 coordinate 4,982, forward strand.
ATAGGCGTTCTTTAAGGCTGCCATGGGGGTAGTAGATGCCGGCATGAATAACTTCGCTGTTGCGCGCACTGGTGACTGACCCGAACGCCTCTTCGGCTTCGAGAATCAGCACTTCACGGCCCTTGCGTGCCATGGCGCGCGCGACCGCAAGCCCCACAACTCCGGCCCCGATCACAACACAATCAACTGACTCAAAAGCTGAGGTCATGGCAGCAAGTGTGGCGGTGAAGGCGCTTTTGGTCAAGAATCGTGTTTCGAATCAATGGCTTTATGCTCATTTTTGCCGCCCTTTGCATTGTCGTGACGACTCCCGAAGGCTAGAATCAGGCAGCTTTGTATTTGGCATTGGGTATAGCGTGACCTCTAAGATTGTCGTTTTTGGTAACGAAAAGGGCGGCACTGGTAAGTCTACCTTGGCGATGCATGTGGCCGTGGCATTGATGGTGCGCGGTCTCAAGGTTGCCACCATCGACCTCGATGCAGGCCAAGGCACACTTTCGCGCTATGTTTCCAATCGCGCTTCGTATGCCATGCGTACCGGCCATAAGATTGCGCAGTCGTTGCACACATCAATACTACCAGCCGCATTTCAAGATGCTGATGACGCGGAGCTTACGAAGGCCTTAGGCAACTGCGGCGCATGTGATGTCGTGATTATTGACACGCCCGGCCATGATTCGAGTTTGTCACTGGCAGGTCATTCTTATGCCGACATTATTGTCACCCCGCTGAATGATAGTTTGATCGATCTAGATGTTTTGGCTGACGTTGACCTCATCAAAAAAGTCATCACGCGCCCAAGCCGATTTTCTGAACGAGTGTGGAAGGCCAAACAACTTCGCGCGCGTCGCGATGGCGGTAAGGTTGACTGGATTGTGGTGCGCAATCGCCTTGGCCAGCTGGACGCGCGCAATAAACGCTTGGTGGGTGAACTCATTGACGCCCTTGCCAAGCGCATCGGGTTTCGCTTGGCGCAAGGCATTGCCGAGCGCGTGATCTACCGCGAGATGTTTCTCGATGGCTTGACGGTTGAAGATCTGGGCGCGCTGAAAGCTGATGGTCAGCTGGCGATATCGCATGTTGCCGCGCGCGCAGAACTGCGGGCATTATTGCAGGCTTTGGGCCTGCCTGAATTACGTGCGTCATAATATGGCTGATAAAACCAACCACCCCACACCAGCAGCCCGCCCCGTTGGCGGAAGTGTTGCCGCTTTTTTAAAACAAGTTGCCTCATCGCCGGTGCCGGTTGTTACGGGGCACAGGGGCCGACTGATCTTTTCGATGGATGCCACAGCCAGTCGCGGACCCAGCTGGAATCAAGCGATTGGTATTCAGGCAGATATGTTTAAAGAGGCCGCCACAGTGGGCGGGCTTGATGTTCAATTGGCCTACTATCGTGGCCTGATGGAATTTGAGGCCGGGGCATGGACGGCAGATGCTGCGCGAATGGCAGATATGATGCGCCGCGTTGGCTTTCTCAGTGGCCAAACGCAAATCGAGCGTATTCTCAATCACGCCATCGAAGAAACGCGGCGTAAAAAAGTAAACGCAGTTGTTTTCATTGGCGACGCCATGGAAGAAAGCGAAGATCTGATCGCTGCGGCTTCGGGCAAATTGGGAGTTCTTGGCGTACCGGTTTTCCTGTTTCATGAAGGTGGCGGTGAACCTGCAGCCAGCACATTTAAGCGCATCGCGAAACTCACCCGCGGGGCCTACGATGTGTTTGATGCTTCAAGCCCTCAAAAATTGCGTGACCTGCTGAAAGCGGTGGCGGTTTATGCTGCCGGTGGCGCCCGCGCGCTAGAAGACTTCAGTAAAAAAACCGGCGGTGATGTTCTGAGATTGACAACACAACTGAAGCCCGGATCGCCCTCATGATTTTCAGTTTACTGCTTGGTGTTGTCGTTCTGCTTGGCGCTTTGTATTTTTTGCGCTGGTACGGCCATGCCAAAGCTGAAGACGTCAAAAAAACTGCGCGGTGGACCGGAATTGGTCTTGGGTTGCTGGTGGTTGCTTTTTTGGCCGTGACGGGTCGACTTGGTGTGGCGATTGCCTTTCTGATGGGGCTGGTGGCTTGGGCATGGCGGGTTTTTAACATGATCCAGATGGGCCAGCAGATGTCTGGCATGTTTCGTGGTTTTGCACGTCGCATGGGCGGCACACCTGAGCAAAAGTCTTCGCAAGTGAATTCAACTTTCCTGTCGATGACGTTAGACCACGACACGGGTCATTTGGACGGCGAGGTCGTTCAAGGTTCATTCAAGGGCCAAAAGCTTGCTATTCTGGCGTTTGATGATCTCATGAAGGTGCTCAATGAGACGCGCTCTGATCCAGAATCCCACGCCTTGATGGAGTCATTTCTTGACCGCGCCCATGCTGATTGGCGCGCGCGCAGTCATACAAGTGCCGACACGTCTACAGCCCCGCCAGCGACCTCGGGGGTTATGGCGAACGAGGAAGCATTCCAAGTGCTGGGCCTTGCACCCGGCGCCAGCCACGCAGATATAAAGTCGGCCTATCGTCGTTTAATGACCCAGCTTCATCCTGATCGTGGCGGGTCGGACTACTTGGCCGCAAAAATAAACGCCGCCAAGGACGTTTTGTTGCGAGAATAAGTCGGCTGTGGCCCGTTGCGGCCTTGGCGGGCTCATGGCACAAAGCCATCCAGCCCAGAATATGGTTTGAGGGACTTCGAATGTCGAAGCGAGTTCGCAAGGCGATATTGCCGGTTGCCGGTTTAGGGACGCGGTTTCTTCCCGCGACCAAAGTGATTCCAAAAGAAATGATCCCGGTGATCGACAAGCCGGTGGTGCAGTACGCAATTGAGGAAGCACGCGCATCTGGAATTGAGGAGTTTTTTTTCGTAACGGCCGACGGAAAAGAGTCAATCGCCAATCACTTCTCGGTTCACCCTGTGCTTGAGTCGATGCTCGCAGAGAAGAAAAAAATGGCCGAGCTTATGGCCATTACCGACGCTACTCTGCCCCCAGGGAGTTTGAATATTATCAAACAGCACGATCCATTAGGCTTGGGCCATGCGGTGTGGTGCGCCTGGCAGCTGATTGGTGACGAGCCTTTTGCGGTGATCTTGCCCGACGACATGGTGTTGTCTCAGGTGCCATGTCTGAGCCAGCTGATTGAGGTTCATCAAAAAGTTGGCGGCCATGTCGTGGCAGTTGAAAATGTTGCGCGTGATCAGACCAATCGCTATGGAATTCTTGATGTCGAGTCCGAGGATGGGCTGATTTCAAAAGCGCGGGGCCTGATCGAAAAGCCTGATCCTGCCAAAGCCCCTTCAACGCTGGCCATCATTGGTCGCTATATCCTTGACCCCATTGTGTTCAAGGAACTTGATAAACGCACTAAGGGTGCGGGAAATGAAATTCAGCTGACTGATGCTTTGAACCGCACCATTGGGGTTGTGCCATTTCACGGCCTTAGGTTTGAGGGAAAGCGCTTTGACTGCGGTACGCGCGTTGGCTTTGTTGAAGCAAACGTTGCGTTTGGCCTGGCGAACCCCGAAATGACCGGCCGCTTGCGCCCGATCATCGAGCGGCTGCTCGCCGAAATTAAATAATTTTGTAGAACTGAGGCGTTCCAATGCGCGTCGCAATGATCGGAACCGGATATGTCGGACTTGTCTCGGGCACCTGTTTCTCAGAGTTCGGTGTCAATGTGGTATGCGTCGATAAGGACGCGGCCAAGATTGAACGATTGAAGCAGGGCCAGATCCCCATCTTCGAGCCGGGCTTGGAAGAGCTTGTCAAACGCAACGTTGACGGTGGCCGACTCACATTCTCGACAAACTTGGCTGAGGCTGTGAAGGGGGCTGACGCCGTTTTCATTGCCGTGGGAACGCCCAGCCGCCCCGGTGATGGCCATGCTGACTTGTCGTATGTTTACGCTGCCGCCAAAGAAATTGCTCTGGCGATGGATCACTACACAGTGGTTGTTACTAAATCGACTGTGCCGGTCGGCACCGGCCGCGAGGTGCGCCGCATTATTCGCGAAGCTTGTCCTACTGCTGAGTTTGATGTTGTCTCAAACCCTGAATTCTTACGCGAAGGTTCAGCAATCAACGACTTTATGCGCCCTGACCGGGTCGTGATTGGGACTGAGTCTGATCGCGCACGTGACGTGATGCGGATGCTCTATCGCGCTCTGTTCCTGATTGAGACGCCTATTTTATTTACCAATCTCGAAACGTCAGAACTTATTAAGTATGCTGCCAATGCTTTCCTGGCCACCAAGATCACCTTTATCAACGAAATCGCTGACCTGTGTGAGAAAGTGGGCGCTGATGTTCACGATGTCGCCAAAGGGATTGGTCTTGATGGTCGCATTGGGAAGAAGTTTTTGCACCCAGGCCCTGGCTATGGCGGCAGCTGTTTTCCCAAGGACACGCTGGCACTCACGAAGACGGCGCAAGATCACAAGTCACCCATTCGGATTGTCGAGACGGTGGCCGAGATCAACGACCAACGCAAAGTGCGCATGGCAGTGAAAGTCATCGCGGCATGTGGTGGTACGGTGCGTGGCAAAACCATTGCGGTGCTGGGACTGACGTTCAAACCCAATACCGACGATATGCGCGAAAGCCCCAGTCTTGATATCGTGCCAGCTTTGAAAACTGCCGGGGCGACGGTTCGCGTTTACGACCCTGAGGGCATGCACGAGGCAGAGAAACTGCTGTCAGGAGTCGTGTTCTGCAAAGACGCCTATGATGCAATGACGGGCGCAGATGCAGTAGCCATACTGACGGAATGGAATCAGTTCCGAAACCTTGATTTGAAGCGCGCAAAGACCCTGTTGAAAGCGCCGATCATGGTGGATATGCGCAATATCTATTCGCCTGCTGATATGGCCGCAGCTGGGTTTAAATACAGTTGTATTGGCCGCCCCAGCGTCGCGGTGGGCTCGAACTAGCTCATCGTCTAATCTTAAATTCTCAGGCCATTTCTCCCCTGGCCATTTCAGGCCCGCGACAGAGCGATTTCGGTCTGCTACGCTGAGGTTGGATATAAGCGGTGCGCGATGCAAATGGCGTACGGCTGGGGAACATTGACCGGGGGATTTTTTGATATGGCTGGACAAACGCCGGTGGCTGGTGCGGTCGTTGATAACGATGCAGCAGGCTATCCGAACCAAACCTATGCTTGGTATGTCGTCTCGGTTATTTGTATCGGCTACATCTTTGCCTTCATCGACCGCATCGTCGTCGGCCTACTGACCACGGCCATCCAGAAAGACCTGCTACTCACCGACACGCAAATGGGTGTGTTGCAAGGCATCGCCTTCGCACTGTTCTATGCGCTGTTTGGTATTCCGATTGGGTGGCTGGTCGACCGCTGGAACCGCAAAACCATTCTGACCATTGGCATGACGGTGTGGAGCGTGATGACGGCGGCGTGCGGGTTTGCTGGCACGTTCTGGACGTTCTTCTTTGCGCGCGTTGGTGTTGGCATCGGTGAGGCGACCTTGAACCCGTGCGCCTCATCCATCATCGGCGATTATTTTCCAGCCAAAACCCGCGCCAAAGCCTTTGGCGTTTATGTGATGGGCACGGCTATTGGCACGGGCATGACGTACCTGGGTGGCGGCATTGTCTTCGGCTTCCTGGCTAAGTATCAGGTTGTCGATATTGCCTTCTTCGGCGAGATGAGGCCGTGGGAAGCAATGTTTTTGTTCGTGGGTCTTGGTGGTCTCATCCCTGCGCTGATTTTCTTTTTCACGGTTAAAGAACCCGTGCGCAAAGACTTGGCCGCCAAAAACAAAGGCAAAGCCAGTTGGGACGAAATCAAAGCGTTCTTTAAACTTAATCGTCGCGCTTTGATTTGCCATCACGTTGGGATTTGCCTTGTCATCATGAGCATTTATGCCTGGGTGAATTGGATGGCGGTGTACTTCGACCGCATTCACGGTTGGGGCCCCGCGAAATTCGCCATCACCTATGGCATTCCTGGTTTGTTCATGGGTGTCATCAGCGCGCTGTCGTGTGGTTGGCTGGCCATGAAGTTGAAGGGACGCGGCATCATCGATGGCACCATGCGTACATGCCTGTACGGGTGCATGGGCGTTGTGGTCATGGGCACGATCGCACCGCAAATGCCAACCCCTGAGTTGGCGATAACAGTATTTGTGCTGGCGGGTTTGTTCTCGAATTATCCGTCAGTTTTGGCGCTGACAGCCATTTCCGAAATCACGCCCAATGAAATGCGTGGGTTCGTAACCTCCACATACATCTTTATGGTTGGTCTGATTGCATCTGGGCTTGGCCCGTTGCTGACGGGTGTGGTGACTGACAAAGTCTTCGGCGACAAAATGCAAATCGCCAATTCGCTCAGCTTGGTGACCATTGTTACCGGTATCGCCGGCTCCCTGATTATCGCTTACGGCTTGAAAGGCCACCGCGAAAGCTTGGCGCGCGTGACCTGGGGTAAACAAAAATAAGTTGGGGGGTTGTCATGACCGCTCAGAATTATCCTGCTCCACGCGCGGCCTGGTACGCGCTCGGCGTTATTTGTTTCGGATATGTGTTTGCATTTATCGACCGCAGCATTCTTGGGCTGCTCGCACCCGACATCCAAAAAGATTTTAGTCTCAACGATACCCAAATGGGCCTGCTGCAAGGCATGGCGTTTGCCATTTTCTATACAATTTTCGGTATTCCGTTGGGTTGGTTTGCCGATCGCTTCAATCGTAAGTGGCTCCTGACTGGCGGCATGGCGGTGTGGAGCATCATGACGGCTGCGTGCGGTTTCGCGACCGGCTTTATGCCGCTGTTCGTCATGCGCATGGGCGTTGGCGTTGGCGAGTCTACGCTTAATCCGTGCTCTTCGTCTTTGATCTCCGACTATTTTCCGCCCGCCAAGCGCCCGCGCGCTTTCAGTTTCTATGTCATGAGCACGGCCTTTGCCGGTGTGGTGTCCTATATTATGGGTGGCACGATCATTGCTGCCTTGCGCGGCTACGATTATATTTCTATTCCTCTCCTGGGTGACTTCAAGCCCTGGCAAGTGACCATGCTGGTGGTCGGCCTCTTAGGCTTGCTGCCCGCCATTATGTTGGCCACGACGGTGCGCGAGCCGCCGCGCCTCGGTCTTGCAGCGCAGCAAAAGGGGCACGCCACATGGGCTGAAACGCGCTTGTTTCTGCTCAGCAATCGCAAGTCGCTGGGGTTGTTCTTGATTGCCGCAGCACTTGTAATCTTGGAAATATATGGCGGCGCTTATTGGCACCCCAGTTTGTTCATCCGCGTTTATGGCTGGACCGCAACCGAGACAGCTTTTTATCTCCTGACAACCCAGAGCGTCATTGGTATTTTCAGCGCGTATACATCGGGCACCGTGACAAACTATTTCAAAAAACGCGGGATGGGCGAAGGTGTCTGGATGACCGCCATCATTGGCTGCGTCGGGTGCACGATATTCGGCGGGCTCGGGCCGCTCATGCCCACAGCACAGTTGGCGCTGCCTCTTCTTCTTCTGAAATCTTTGTTCATCAACTACCCCTCGGCTGCGGCCATGACGGCTATTAATGAAATCACACCCAATGAACACCGGGGGATCACCACCGCGCTGTATGTGATTCTCACGGGGTTGGTCGCACAAGGGTTAGGACCGCTCTCGGTTGGCATGACTACAGATTTTGTTTTTGGCGACCCAAAGATGATTGGTTATTCCATGAGCGCGGTGGTTTTCGTGACTGGCTTTGCGGGGCTGATTTGCCTGCTCTGGGGCCGCAAGGCCTACCGCGAGGCCTTGGATCGGGTCACGTGGGAAGCGGCAGCCAAAGGCCCGGCGACAGCTTGAACCAACCACGCTAATCCGCCATAAGCCTGCGCAGTTCGACACCATAAACGGCGCATCAATATGTCCACGTCCCATACCTTCCATCCCACCATTTTGCGCGAATACGACATTCGGGGCATTGTCGGCGAAACTTTGTTTGCCGCCGATGCTTATAACATAGGACGTTGTTTTGGGTCGCTGGTGCGCCGCAATAACTCTGGCAAGGCTGATCTGACGGTCTGTGTGGGCTATGACGGGCGCTTGAGTTCGCCTGAGATGGAAGCGGCTGTGGTCACGGGTTTGGCGGCAGCCGGGGTGAATGTCCAACGCGTGGGCCGTGGCCCCACACCAATGCTGTACTTCGCCGTGTGTGATCAAAACGCCGACGGCGGCATTATGATCACTGGGTCGCACAACCCACCCACACATAACGGCTTCAAAATGATGATGGGGCGCAAGCCTTTTTTTGGCGACGACATTCGGGCACTTGGGCCTCAGGCTGCACAGGCTGATGTTGAAAGCGGGCAGGGCAAAGTGTCTGAGCGGGAAACGCTGTCACGGTATGTTGCGCGCGTGCTCAAAGATTTTGTCGGCACCCGCGCACTGACTGCCGTATGGGACCCCGGCAATGGGGCTGCGGCTGAAGCTGTAAAACTTGCTGTGGCCAAGCTGCCGGGCCACCATACCGTGCTGAACGATTTCATCGATGGGACATTCCCCAGCCACCACCCTGACCCGACGGTGCCTAAAAACCTTGAACAACTTCAGTCCGCCGTGGCCCAACAAAAAGCCGACGTTGGCTTTGCATTCGATGGCGACGGTGACCGCGTTGGCATCATCGACGGCAAGGGGCGCATTCTGTGGGGCGATCAGATTATGCAAATCCTGGCCGAGGATGTGCTGAAAACCCACCCCCAAGCCACCATCATCGCCGATGTGAAAGCCAGCCAGGCGTTCTTTGATGAAGTCGCGCGCATGGGCGGAGTGCCCGTGATGTGGAAAACCGGCCATTCGTTAGTGAAGAACAAAATGGCTGAAACTGGCTCGCCGTTGGCGGGCGAGATGAGTGGGCACATTTTCTTTGCCGACACCTATTATGGCTACGACGACGCCCTGTATGCGGCCGTGCGCTTTTTCAGCATTATGTCGAAGTCAGCGGGTTATGATTTGGCCAAACGCTTTGACGCCATGCCGGTGATGATCAACACACCCGAACTGCGCTTTGCGTGCCCGGATGAACGCAAGTTCGCCGTGATTGATGAAGTGAAGGCGCGGCTGCAAAAGTCAGGGGCCACCGTTTCAGATATTGATGGTGTGCGCGTCTCCGACCACGGCGGTTGGTGGCTGTTGCGTGCTTCGAATACGCAGGCTGTGTTAGTGGCGCGCGCTGAGGCAAACTCCGAAGCCAATTTGGAAAAGCTCAAAGCCAGTTTGGCCGCGCAACTGAAAGCCAGTGGGCTGGATTTACCGACGGAATCGGTAGGCCACTGAAACAAGAAGCTAAACCCTATTCGTCATACTCGTGCTTGACACGAGTATCCAGGGTGGCGGACACCAGCCAGTAGATTTATCCTGGGTCCTCGGATCAAGTCCGAGGACGACGCCCACAATAGAATTACCGCTTCGTGCTGCGCTGGGTTTTGACAGGCGGAACAGATGCACACCCGGCCTTGTTTTTGATATCGGCCACCTGGCATGCCAGCACAACATCGCTTTGGGTCAACCCGACCACTTGGGCACGGTAAAGTGTGCGCTCTTTGGAATCGCGAATAGCTGTAACCTGAACATCCGCATTGGGATACAGCGTCACCATGCGGCTGAGGGCCAGGCTGGCTTGCTCCATGGCTTTTTCACGCGAGCCATAGGCACCTACTTGAATACCCCACGTTTGCGCCAGTTCAGCTTTGCGGGCTTTCGACATGGGCTTGTTCAAAGTTTTGTCAGTGGGGAAGCTGTTTTCTTCAATGTCGCCGACCGCAACTTGCACACCAGCGGGCGGCGCATCATCCAGCATGGGGGCGGCAATCAACGTTTCAGGTTGGCCACTCAGGCGGGCAAAACCGTTATCGAGAAGATTGGCCATATGAGCATCGCGCGCTGGCGCGGTTTTACCGCCAAGAACAACACCAATGATGCGGTGTCCGTCACGTTTGACCGTCGCCGCCAAGTTAAAGCCCGAAGCTGCTGTATAGCCAGTCTTAAGACCATCGGCGCCCGGATAGTTGCCAAGGAGGTGATTATGGGTGCGAATTTCCTGGCCGCGAAAGATAAAGCTGTCTTGACCAAAGAAATGATAATGTTGTGGGAAGTCGGTCATCAGACGTCGCGCCAAAATTGCGATATCGCGCGCTGAAGATATTTGCGAGGTATTGGGCAGGCCCGAGGCGTTTTTGAATCCGGTCCGCAGCATGCCAAACGAATGTGCTTTGGTCGTCATCGTCTGCGCAAAGCGGCTTTCGCTACCACCCAAATTTTCGGCGACAACAGTGGCGACATCGTTCGCAGACTTGGTGACCAGGGCTTGGATGGCATCGCGCACAGCGATGGTTGAGCCTGGAGCGAGGTCAAGTTTGGACGGCGCCATACCGGCTGCGCGTTTCGACACCTTGAGCTTGGAGTCCATCCCCAGACGCTTGCTTTCGACGGCTTCAAAAAGCAGATAAAGCGTCATCATTTTTGTCAGCGAGGCGGGGTGGTTGCGCACGTCGGCATTGGCCTCGTGCAGCACTTTGCCGGTATCAGCATCGACAATAATGGCAGCGTACCCGGCGATGGCCCGGGTGGGGGCGGTGACCAAAAGGACCGCCAAAAGCCCAAAAATCAATCCGAAAGACTGGCGCGCCAACAGGCGCGAAGAGACCGTCGCCATCCCGAAAAACCCCTCAGTTATCAAGGCCTTGGTCCTGGCCTTCTTAAACCCAAAAATCTCGGTCTCTCATCGGCGACCCGGTTTGACCGGGTTCTTGAGGGCGGAGGATATAAAGTTCGGGCGGATATGTCCACCATCTCATTGAATCTTATTATAATTCGCACTGTTTAAGGTTTTCTGAAGGACCGGGGAGCAAGCTCTCAAACTGTCCTGTGGAAAACTTTTATGGACCCGCTTGGGGCCGTAAAACCGTAAAAGCGAGCTAACAAATTTCGTCAAGCCCCTGGCGGATCATCATTTTTAAACCAATATGTGCGCGGTATTTGGTAATCTAGGCTTATAAAAAATAGGCGACCAAGGCTCGATTGAGGAACATGACCAACCACGATTTCCAAAATAGACACCTTCAACGACCAACCGTGACGATGTCCGGCGGCGAAGAAAAGAATGGTGGCAATGGCGACGACGGTCGCTCGAATACAGGCGTGGTCATCAAGACCCGGCCCAAGGTCAAGAAGCCGTCGCTGTATAAAGTTCTGATGCTCAACGATGACTACACGCCGATGGAGTTTGTTGTTCACGTGCTTCAGCGCTACTTCAGCAAGAACACTGAAGAAGCCACCAGCATCATGCTCCACGTTCATCAGAAAGGTGTTGGCATCTGCGGTGTCTTCACCTTCGAGGTGGCAGAGACGAAGGTCAACCAAGTGATGGACCTGGCGCGAAAAAATCAACACCCGCTTCAGTGCACGTTAGAAAAAGAATAATACCGCCAGTACGGCGGTGAGACAAAGTTGAAAAGAAAAAAGGATATCCGCCCTTGTCAATGTTGTCGCAAAATCTCGAAAAGACCTTGCACCGCGCGCTCGCGGCTGCGTCAGAACGTCGCCATGAGTACGCAACGCTTGAACACCTTTTGTTCGCGTTGTGCGACGACACTGATGCTATTGCGGTCATGAAAGCGTGCAACGTCAGCGTTGATCAGTTGCGTCAAAGTGCCAAGCAATTTGTTGATGACGACTTGAAGGGCCTCATCATTGCATCGACTGATGACCCCAAGCCGACATCGGGCTTTCAGCGTGTTGTGCAGCGGGCAGCCATTCATGTTCAATCGTCGGGCCGCGAAGAGGTCACTGGTGCCAACGTGCTGGTTGCCTTGTTCTCAGAGCGGGAAAGTCATGCGGTTTATTTCTTGCAGTCGCAGGAAATGACGCGTCTGGATGCCGTCAATTATATCTCGCATGGCATCGCAAAGCGTGCACCGCAATCTGAACGTCGCCCGCCGACAGGCGCTGAAGCCGATGGCAAGTCGGAAGAGGTGGTCAAGAAGGGCCAAGAGGCTTTGACCGCGTATTGCGTCAACCTGAATGAAAAAGCCAAACAAGGTAAAATTGATCCGCTGATTGGCCGCGATAAAGAAATCGAGCGGACCATTCAAATTCTGTGCCGCCGTAGCAAGAATAACCCGCTGTACGTTGGTGATGCTGGGGTTGGCAAAACGGCGATCGCAGAGGGCCTCGCGCGCCGAATTATCAATAAGGATGTGCCTGAAGTATTGCACGATGCGATTATTTTTTCGCTCGATATGGGCTCGCTGCTGGCAGGAACCCGCTACCGCGGTGATTTTGAAGAACGCCTCAAGGCGGTTTTATCTGAACTCGACGCGACCAAGGGCGCGGTGCTTTTTATTGACGAAATTCATACCGTGATTGGGGCAGGGGCCACCTCGGGTGGTGCGATGGATGCCTCGAATTTGCTGAAGCCTGCTTTGGCTTCTGGTTCGCTGCGCTGCATGGGCTCGACCACGTACAAAGAATACCGCAGCCATTTCGAGAAAGATCGGGCGCTGGTGCGCCGCTTCCAAAAAATCGACGTTAACGAGCCATCGATTGAGGACACAATCAAAATTCTCAAAGGCATCAAGTCGTACTACGAAGCCCATCACAAAGTCCGTTATACCGCTGAAGCCATTCGCACGGCTGTCGAACTAGCCGCGCGTTACATTAATGATCGTAAGTTGCCTGATAAGGCAATCGATGTGATCGATGAAGTGGGTGCCTCGCGCATGTTACTGCCCGAGAACAAGCGTCGCAAAGTTGTGACGGTGAAGGATGTTGAGGAAGTTGTCGCCAAGATCGCGCGCATTCCAGCCAAGACCGTCACCCGTGACGACAAAAAAGCGCTGCAAAACCTTGAGCGCGATCTTAAAACAATGGTGTTTGGCCAAGACAAAGCCATCGATGAATTGTCCAGTGCCATTAAACTCGCGCGCGCCGGATTGCGCGATGCTGAAAAGCCGATCGGCAGTTATTTGTTCTCTGGCCCTACCGGTGTTGGCAAAACCGAGGCAGCGCGTCAGCTGGCTAAAAGTATGGGCATTGAGATCCATCGCTTTGATATGTCCGAATACATGGAGCGGCACTCAGTCTCGCGCTTGATCGGCGCCCCACCGGGGTATGTTGGTTTTGACCAGGGTGGCTTGCTGACTGACGCAGTCGATCAGCATCCGCATTGTGTGTTGCTGTTGGATGAAATCGAAAAAGCGCACCCAGACTTATTCAACATTTTGTTGCAGGTCATGGATCACGGTAAGCTGACAGACAACAACGGGAAGTCAGTAGATTTCCGCAATGTGATTTTAATCATGACCACCAATGCGGGTGCCTTTGAAATGGCCAAACACGCGATTGGCTTTGGTCGCGACATGCGTGAAGGTGAAGATACTGCGGCGATTGAAAAGATGTTCACGCCGGAATTCCGCAATCGCCTGGATGCCACGGTTGCGTTTGCCACTTTGCCGCCCGAAGTCGTTGGCCGCGTGGTTGATAAATTCATCATGCAGTTGGAAGCGCAACTGGCTGATCGCAATGTGACCATTGAATTGACGATAGAAGCGCGCGAATGGTTGGCCAAAAAGGGCTACGATAAGCAGATGGGCGCGCGCCCCCTTGCGCGCGTTATTCAGCAAGAGATCAAGAAGCCGCTTGCCGATCAGCTTCTGTTTGGCGACCTGATCACCGGTGGTCATGTCAAAGTAGACGTGAAGGACGATAAGGCTGTGTTTGATGTTACGGCAGCCAAAGTTGTGCCCAAGAAAACCGAGGAAGAAGCTGAGGAAGACGGCGAAGCTGAGGGTGATGCCCCCAAAGAGCCAGTTGGGGCGCGTTAATTGATCTGGGCCGCCGATCCAGAGTCCCCTTAACGTCAATTTGCCGCTATGCTGGTGCTCTGAATTTTAACAAGGAGTGCCCGTCATGCATCGTCATTCACTTGTAAAACTTATCGGTGGCTCAGCTGGGGCCGCGTTAGCAGCCCCTTACATCACACGCAGCGCTCAAGCTGCGACCTCTGGTGGTTTTGACCCTCGGAGCCCTGATCACATCGCGCTGGCGGTTCGCAAGCTGGCCTATTCAGCTGATGATCGTGTGACGTTCACCTGGATCCGCGCAATGCGGTATGCGCTGATCGACAGCGCTTATACACCCCTGTGGGAACTGCATTCGGGCATTATGTTCCGCACTGTTGATAAGGGCGACGGCGCATTTGATGTCCATGCCATCAGCAGCATTTATTACACCGAACTTGAAACTGAAAAGTTTATCGAATCAGTGAAGAACCCTTTCACTGGAAAAACGGTGACGTTTCCCTATGCGCTGCCGACGGCACCTAAACCCAGCGTTCGTGTTACGCACTTCACGAAAACTGGCCCCGAAGAAGAATTCACGCCTCCAGCCGGGATGAAAAAGACTGCCGGCAGCCGCGCATGGGGCCCCGCGTGGGTGGTCGGCGATCAGGTCTGGGTGCGCGCTGATTCCTCGACGCGCCTTGAGCCAACCGAGGCTGGCAAGCGCATGTCGCAAGTCAATGACTGGACCACCTACACCGGTAGCGTGAAACACATCATGGATCCGGCCATGAAAAATCCACCCTCGACGGAAGCCTTTAACGACACCAACACGTTCCCGGGATGGTTTGGCATGGAAGATCGGCCGGGCAATTACGTCTCGCGCGGGTTTGGACGCAAAGAGTTCAAGTATGCCGATATGCCAAAAATATGGCGCGATCTTTTCACCGCCAAGAATCCTGACATCGCCAAAGATCCCAAAGCGGCGTTGGGTGGCTAGCAAGATACCAATAAAGCACCATGACTCCTGTAGCCGCTTCGTCGGTCCCCTGCGTATCGATTGTTATTCCGCTTTTTAACGAGGCTGGTTCGATCACCGATTTATTGGCGCGCCTTGAAGCAGTGAAGGCCCAAGGGGCGGCTCAGTTTGATTTTGTGTTCGTTGATGACGGCAGCAAAGATGGAACCTGGGACACGATCAAACGCCTGACTGCGGGGCGATCCGATTGCTCATTGATCAGGCTTTCGCGCAATTTTGGAAAAGAGACCGCCCTGAGTGCGGGTATTGATGCTGCGCGCGGCGATGCCGTGATTTTGATGGACGGTGATCTGCAGCATCCGCCCGAGTTAATCCCTGAGTTCCTCACTCATTGGAAAGCGGGGCAGGATGTTGTGTATGGTGTGCGCCGTGACCGCGACAATGACGGCGCGTTGCGTGGCACATTGTCGCGGTTGTTCTACCGCGTGTTTAACTCGTTGTCTGATACGCACATTACCCCAGATGCAGGCGATTTCCGCCTGATGAGCCGTCGTGTTGTCGATGCTATTCGTCTGTTGCGTGAGCGTTCCCGGTTCATGAAGGGGATTTATTCCTGGGTCGGTTTTGAGGGCATTGGGGTGCCGTTCGATCCCCCACCACGCAAACATGGGCGCAGTTCATTCTCACTGGGCGGATTATTCAAATTTGCGTTCGAAGGGTTGATATCGTTCTCTACTGTGCCATTGAAACTTGGCATCCTCTTGGGCGTCGTCGTGGCTACTTTTGCATTGTTGCTGGGGCTGTTTTACTTCACCCGCACTTTGACTTACGGCATTGATGTGCCGGGGTATGCGTCGATTATTGTGTCGGTGTTAGCACTCGGTGGTCTTATTTTGCTGCAACTTGGGTTGGTGGGGCTGTACGTTGGCCGCGTGCTGGAAGAAGTGAAGGGTCGCCCGCTCTATATTGTGCGTGATCAGTTCCCACTTTCTGCGCCAACCTCTGCCCCAACCTCTGCACAAGTGATCCAAATTGAACATGCAGCGCAGCAGCGTGCTGGAAACTAACGGTCGATTGTTCTCATGACGCGCTTCGTTGTTCTTTGCGCCGATGATTATGCGCTGACTCCTGGCATTAGCCGGGCCATCATTGATCTGGCAGTGCAGGGGCGCTTATCGGCCATCAGTTGTATGACCGGCTCACCCTTGTGGGCTACTCACGCGCCGTGGCTGAGGCCCTTGATTGGCAAGGTCGATATTGGGCTGCACATCACGTTGGTTGATGAGGTGCCGCTCACCTCAATGCCCCGTCTTGCACCACACGGAAAGCTTCCGGGCGTTGCCGCGTTGATACTCAAGTCCTATGCGGGAATGATTGACTTGGGTGAAATTGAGCGCGAAATCACAGCGCAGTGGGATGCCTTCGAATTAGCACTTGGGCGCCCGCCCGATCACATCGATGGTCATCTTCACACGCATGTTTTACCTGGTATTCGCGATGCTGTGTTGCGCATCGCAGCCAGGCGCGCCCCCAAGGCCTGGCTGCGCAACGTGAGCGAGCCCCTGGGCAGAATCATAGCGCGCGGCATCGCCGTGCCAAAAGCCTCACTGATTTCTGTTCTTGGCAGGGCGCTACCCATTGAAACACGGCTGCCCACCAACGATGGGTTCAGTGGTATTTATGGATTGCGCGGTGATGAAAACCTTGAATCGTTATTTGCGCGCTTTCTTGAATCGCCCGCCGCACGACCAGTGGTGATGTGTCACCCCAGTGATTGCGCCTCTGAAACAGTGGCCTGTGCCACGGCCCGCACCAATGAATATGCGTTTTTGGGGTCGAGTGCGTTCGCAGCACTTCTGTCAACGCGCGGTCTTAGCGTTGAACGGTTTTCTTAAGTTTATGGGTTTGCTGGTGGAACCACGCCGCGGCGATCAATGGCGCGGCTCAGGGCCACACCTTGGCGTTCAACGACAGCCATAACCTGCCCGCCGTATTCCTCGGCGTGGCTGCACATCGGTTCATCCATGACGATGTAGATGTCGGACTTGGGTGTTTCTTCGACAAATTCAAAGTAAGCAGGCAGAAAGTTCATTGCTGAGCGCTGGAAGGCGCCGCAAATGGCGACCTCGATGGGTTGCCCGGGCCAGCCTTTGCTGGCTTCAACTGCTGAGATCTTGCGGCTGAGTTCGGCTAAAGAAGTGCCCCAGTAGTCGAGGCTAAATCGACCTTCCGCACCCTTCACGCCACCTATGATGGAATTGTAAGAGATGTATTCATTTGGATACATATCGACCGCTATCGATACTTGCCGGCCCAGTGACAGTGCGATGCCGATACCGGCAATGAGTTGCAAGGCCTTGCGATATTCGCCGAGCCGATCACAGGCCCAGCTCAAACCAATGGACGCAACAATCACCAGCGGCGGCACAACGAATAGAAAGTGTCGCATGCCATTATAAAGCGTCGGCCGCATCACCATGCAGGCAATAATCGGCAGGAGAAAGGTTGTGATAACGTAGAGATATTGCCACGTTTTGATATTTTTCAGCGCGCCTGTTTGCCTGCGCCACATGAAAGTGCCGCCAGCGATAGCGGCGAGTAATAGTCCAAGCAGCACTATTTCGGGCAGTTGAACCGCCAGCAGCAGGGGCAGGTAAGCAGCGGGGAGGTGGTCCGATAAGACCATCTGGCCATTCCACAGAATTTCCCAACTGACGGGAAAGCGCGAAAACTCTTTTGCTGCCGCCAACACATTCAATGGCGACATGATCGACCACGGCCAGAAAAAAGCCATTCCAGCAAACGCGATAGGCAAGGCCCACAGCAAGGCATGTCCCTGGTGCCAGGTTGTTTTGACCCACGCGGCAATCGAGAAGCGCTGACTGATATGAGGCAATGCAGCTAAGGCGATGAAGGCAATGGCATATCCAAGCCATGCGAAAGCCATCATGCGTGCGCCAAGCGCCAGCCCGAGCGCCACCCCAAATCCAATCACTGTGCTGATTTTGATGGCGGGGGCTTCGGCCATCGCACGGCAGGTAAAATAGGCCACCCAAATTGTCAGCCACGCAAAAGGGGCATCCTTGGGGTTGATAAAGTTGTGGCCATACAGCAGCGGCGTACAGGCCAGCATGACGACGGCAAGAAGCGCTGCGCGCTCGCCCGCCAGCAGCCGTGTCAGACGCCAGGCACCAATATATCCGGCAACGCCGAATAAACCCCCTAGCAGATGACGGGTTTCATAGGTCTCAAACGGCGAGATCAAATTAAGCACAGCTGCGAGCAGATCGAAAAAGCCGCCGTACAAATATAGGTTCTGAAATGAAAACGCCGACGTATCGCGCAAGCCGCTGGCATAAAACAACAGCAGTTTTTCGCCATAGGTGTTTTGAACTTCCTCGTCCCAGCTAATGCCGTAATCGCGGAAGGTGGCCAACGCCAAGACCAGCAGCAGGGCAAAAATGAACTGCGCTGCCGCGCGTGTATAATTTGGGGTCAGAGTGAAAACTCCACGATTACGTCCGCCGCTGTTGGCGCGGTTTGGCCTTGCGCTTGGGCTTCGGTGTTTTTTTTGGTTGCGGCTTTGGCCCGCGTTTGAGGGGGCTTGCGCGGCGGCCCGTTTTACGCGCCACCATGTGTTGGAATTTCTCCGCGCCTAAGGCCCACCCGGTATTGAGCGAACGGCGGATGTTGACCAGCGCCTCTTTGTCGAGCCTCTCGCTAAAGAGGGCCCGGTAAGCCTCGGTGCGGGCGGCCTTGGTGCGGCCCAGCGCCTGGTAAAGTTCATGCGGCGTAACCAGCGCATCATCATTGCCCAGCGCATTGGCCGCATAGCTTGACCACGCGTAGCTGCGCGGCGTTGACACCATACCCGCGCGCACTGGGTTGACTTCAATGTAGCGCATGACCTTGAACAAATAGGCGTCGTCGTCCACCACCGTGGCGCGGTAACGGCCCTCCCACAACGAGCCACTGCGGCCACGGGCATGGTTGATATAGCGCACGTACAACCGCCCCAAGGTTTGCATGGTGGCCGGAATGCTATTGGCTGTGGCCGGCGTGGCCAGCAGATGAACGTGGTTGGTCATCAGCACGTAGGCGTGAATGAGCAGGCCGTTTTGCGCGGCGATCTCGGTCAGCCAGGTTTTGTAGGCGGTAAAGTCATCGGGCCCAAAGAAAATCGTCTGGCGATTATTGCCACGCTGGATGATATGCTGCGGTACACCGGGCACAAACCACCGACCCATCCGCGCCATGAGACAACCTACTGAATCTGCCAAGAGATGTAATGACGAGAACGAGCGTAAGCAGGCCGGGCGCTTAAGTCGAGGAGTTTTTACTCTGACCCTGAATGCGCTCTTGAATTTGTGAAGGAGCAAGTATTATGACTGATCAGCGTCAAC
>JANLSL010000526.1:0-2136 GCA_031362385.1 Alphaproteobacteria bacterium
CAATACCAGCGCTATGTGTCTACGGCTTACCGCTTTGATGGCTTGGCGTCATCGGTGACGCGCGGCACCGATGCGACCTCGACGGACACTGCGATCTATACCCCCACGTATGACACATCGCGCCGGGTGAAGGCCGAAAAGATGTCGGGTACAAATCAGCCCACACGCACCACA
This sequence comes from Alphaproteobacteria bacterium, assembly GCA_031362385.1. GTDB lineage: Bacteria > Pseudomonadota > Alphaproteobacteria > Rhodospirillales > Rhodospirillaceae. The sequence continues at coordinate 175 of JANLSL010000526.1, forward strand.
ACCCTGGGGCTGGATGCGGCTGGTAACATGGTTTCTGTCAGGTGGCCCGAGGCTGACAACTTCATGGTCAAGTACGCCTACGACGAGTTGAACCGCCCCACCACTGTTTGCCAGCGCACCACAGCCACCGACGCTTGCCAATCGGGCAAGCCGGTGTTTGCAACGTTCGCGTATGACGATCTGTCGCGGCGCAAGTCGATGACGTTTGGCAATGGGCGGGTTGCGACGTACAGCTATAACCCGGACTCCACCCTCCAGCAGATCAAACATGCGAGCCTGATCGACGACGCCGGTGTGATGAAAGACGCGGTGTGGGGCTTCGCCTACAACGCCGCCAACCAGATGACGTCCAAGACTTCGCCGCAGGCGTTCAGGTGGATGCCAGCGTCTGGTCAGGCGGGGTATGTTCCCACCGGGCTGAACCAATACGCCACTATCAGCACCGGCGGGGTGAGCGTTCCCCTTAAATACGATGCCGCTGGCAACCTGATCGACGATGGGATGTGGGGCTTTAGCTACGACGCTGAGAACCGGTTGACGGATGCCAGCCGCACGGTGCCCGACCTGAAGGTGGCGAAGTATAAGTACGACGGGCTCGACCGGCGCACGACCAAGACGGTGGATCTATCGGTGCGCACCGACTACCTATGGGCAGGCCAAAACATTGTGGCCGAGTACGGTGTTCCCAACATCAGCACCCCCGCCACGCAATACCTACAGCGGCGCTACCTGTTTGGGCCGGGTGTGGACGAGCCCATCGCCATGCTGCAATACAACGAGGCGGCGACACCGGTGCTGACCGACATTCAGTACTACCACGCTGACCATGCAGGAACCATCGTTGCCATGAGCGGGGGGCTGACGGGCCAGCCCAACTACGGCAAGCTGCGGGATAGTTACAAGTACTCCGCCCATGGCGAGGCCGACCCGTCCACCAGCGGCAACATCTTCCGCTACACCGGCCGCCAGCTCGACCCCGAGACGGGGCTCTATTACTACCGCGCTCGCTACTACAACCCAGCCCTGGGGCGCTTCCTGCAAACCGACCCGGTGGGCGACAAAGACTCACTCAACCTGTATCAATATGCGCTGTGGGATCCGATCATGAACAAGGATCCGATGGGGAGAAATGCATGTGGGACGAATGATGACAAATCTTGCAAGGTCGAAATTGTAATCGTTAGCAGACCAAAGGACGAGAATGGTAAATACACTGATCAGTACACAAAGATACAAAATCAGAAAGGATACAATGCGACTGCAACTGTGACGGTCAACGGAAAACAAGCAGGGACATACTTAGTAAAAACCACTCCCTCAGATTCCAATAAGGCAGCGACTGTCGCAAATGGAACTTACAGTGGTACGCTTGCAACGCGTAGCAACGGACAATCTGCCATCCTGCTGTTACCTAAGAATTCAATTCCTACAGTAGGGCCAAACCCGTCTCGTTCAGACGGGGCGGCAAAGGCTTCGGATATTATGATCCACTCTGCTGGTCGAGATAATTTCACTGGTGTCGGCCGAGACGGAAGGCCGGTATCAGCGGGTTGTCAGGTGATATGTACTAGCCAGTATCAGAGTTTTCTTGGTGCAACAGGAATATCGCCAGCAGCTGGGTCACCGCAATCGCATTTCTCTGTAGTTATTGGTGCCGAGGAAAATGAGCAAAATCAATGAAGCTGCGGTGCTTATCCCTAGGTGTTTTCAGCATTATATCTTGCACGTTACTTGCAACCGGGATCATGGCCGCGGAGGACTGTGGCCAGGTGCAATCAATCGCTAGAATGGTAAGGGCGCAATCTTCGGCTGAATTAATAAACGAAAAAGGTAGAGCCGGTGATACAGACCGTGCCAAAATCGCATTTGCGGCCCGCTACTTTGAATTAAACTCGAAGGATAAGGTCGCTGCCGATCGCTTGCTACGCCGTGCTAGGCGTGCCTGTGGCAGTCAGCTCCGAT
>JANLSL010000542.1:0-2678 GCA_031362385.1 Alphaproteobacteria bacterium
CGCGTTGAAGTGACCTGCTCGAACTGCGGTGGGCATTTGGGCCATGTCTTCCCCGATGGCCCGCGCCCAACCGGCCAGCGCTATTGCATCAATTCGCTGAGTTTGAAGCTCGACCCCAAGAAGGGGTAAGCAGCCATGACGCAAGAATCGGTTTGGGACTATCCGCGCCCACCCTCAATCATTCCTGATCGCCGCCGCGTGCGGGTTGAGTTTGCTCGTGTGTGTGTGGCCGACACCACGCGCGCGATTCGGATTCTTGAAACCAGCCATCCTCCCAGTTTTTATATCCCGCCGTCTGACATTCGCATGGATCTGCTGACACGCGAGGAACACAGCTCATTTTGTGAATGGAAAGGCCAAGCGGACTACTGGACGCTGGGGATAGCTGGTCAAATTTCAGAAAACGTGGCGTGGAGTTATCCAAAGCCGAGTTCCAAGTACGCAAGCATTCGCGATCACTTGGCTTTTTACGCCAGCCGCGTTCATGCCTGTTATGTGGGTGACGAGCGTGTGACGCCGCAAGAGGGCAATTTCTATGGCGGCTGGATTACCTCTGAGATCAAAGGGCCCTTTAAGGGCGCGGCTGGCACGCAAGGGTGGTGAGCGTTCAACCGTTAAACGCTACTGCCGCCATCGACAATAAAATCTGAGCCGGTGATGAAGCTTGCCTGATCGCTGGCCAGGAATGCGACAGCGTTAGCGATATCACTGGGCTGGCCCAGGCGGCCAATCGGATGATGCGCGCGCACCTGCTTGAAATAAGCTTCCTCAGTCATGCCCTTTGGAATGTTTTGCCGCAACATGTCGGTTTCAACAGCACCCGGCAAAATCGCAACCACACGAATTTTGTAGCCTTGCTCGCCGCAGTGTTTGGCAACCGATTGGGTGAGCAACCGCACCGCTGCTTTTGACGCACTATAGGCCGGATGCTTGGCTGTACCGCGCAGGCCCATGGTGGATGAGAGGTTCAAAATGACACCACCTTTTGCTTTCATGGCAGCGACGCCAAATTTGCAACCTAGAAATACACCATCGCCGTTAATGCGCTGCGTGGTTTGCCAATCGTGCAGTGTTGCGTCCTCAATCGTGGCTGGTTTCAAATAGCCAGCGTTATTCACCAGAATATCAAGCCCACCCCATTTTGCCGTGACGGCCAAAAGCCCATCGCGCCAGGAATTCTCAAGGGTGACATCAAGTGCCACGGCCATTGCGCCACTACCAATGTTCGCGGCAACCTGCTGTGCTTTGGTGTGATCAATATCGGCGACCACAACGCGCGCCCCCTCAGCTGCCAATCGTGCGCAGATCGCTTGGCCCAAACCGCCAGCACCGCCGGTGACCAGGGCGACTTTATGAGTAAGGCGTTGGGTCATCGTTCATGTCGCTGATTTGCCGCCATCAATCGCCAGCTCGATGCCGGTGATGTAGCGCGCTTCATCCGAGGCCAGAAACGCGATTGCCCTGGCAATCTCGCCCGGTTCGCCAACGCGCTTGATCGGAATCGTGGGGCCCAGGTTGGCTTTGGTTTTATCGGGCTCGGGCCCGGCCATACGTTGCCAACCATCAGACCAAATCAGGCCAGGCAAGACCGAGTTGACGCGAATATTATTGGCAGCACCCTCAAGTGCCGCAGTTTTGCTCAAGGCTTGTTGCGCACCCTTGGCGGCGCTGTAAGCTAAACCAATGCCAACGGTACGCTCGCCCATCAATGCTGATACGTTGATAATTGCCCCGCCACCTTGCGCCACCATATGCGGCCACACGCTGCGCATCCCCAAAAATGTGGAATCAAGGTTGGCCGCGACCATGATTTTCATGTCCTCGTGGCTCAGTTGATCTAAGGGCTTCACAATAATGCGCCCCGCGTTATTCACCAGAATGTCGATGCGTCCGAAAGATTCCAGAGTTGCGGCGATGACGGTGCTCCACGTCGCCTCAACAGTTGTGTCCTGCTGAATAAAAATGGCAGCGCCTGCGTCCACCATCGGCTGGATGTTTTTGGCGCGCGCCATATCGCGCCCGGTGATGACAACTTTTGCGCCGCGTTCAACCATCAGCTCAGCTGTCGCCCGGCCAATGCCAGCCGTACCGCCGGTAATGATGGCAACCTTGCCCCTCATGTGGCGCTCTTGCCGCCGTCGATGTTGATTTCTGCGCCCGTCACATAGGACGCGGCGTCCGAGGCCAAATAAACGATGGTTTTTCCTACGTGCCAGGTTTCCCCGATTTCCTTGGTTGGCACTTGTGCTTCTAAAATATGCCGATACGTCTCGGGGTTAGGGCCCATCACATCGGGGATGCCTTCGGTCCAAATCACGCCTGGATGAATCGAATTCACTCGAATGTTATGCGCCGCACCTTCCAATGCCGCTGCACGGGTCAGCCCCACTTGCGCGCCTTTGACTGCGCAATAAGCTGTGCCCATTGCGCCGCCCTTTTGGCCCATGATTGAACTCATATTCATGATGGTGCCGCCGCCAGCTGAGATCAGATGCGGCCAGGCATGCTTGATCCCCAAAAATGGCGCATTCAAATCAACCGCCAGCAAAAATTGCACATCCTCGTGGGTCAGTTTTTCCAGCGGCTTCACCGCCGCCTCGCCCGCGTTATTCAGCAGGCAATCCAACCGACCGTAGGTGGTTATGGTCGTGGCGATGACCTTCACCCAATCGGCCTCA
>JANLSL010000544.1:0-2276 GCA_031362385.1 Alphaproteobacteria bacterium
TCCTACGACTGACGTTACGAAATAACATAGCAAGGACATTTCCGCCTGGTGACTGATGTAAAGAACTGAGACAATGATCCCGCAGAGGGCTTTAAGTGAGATGAAGGCGAAGTTCCAAGCTAAGTTTCAATAATTCTTCTAATCAAAAGATTGGCGCATCTCTCAGGGTGATACTCTTTGTGATAACTAACTAGTTCTTCACGCAATGGACTATCAACAACATGTTTACTGATAAACTCCTCAGCAGACACGCTGTCATCGAACAATTCAGGCTGCGGCACTCGTAATATGTTTGGCGAAGAAATAAACGAGTACTCACAGACGTAAATATGAAAAAAATCTTTTAGTATCAGCTTCTCTGCAACCTTTAGCGCTTGGATACCCTCTATAATTGGGACTCTTTGAAAGCGTGAGGCTTCTTTTATTTTAGCAGACAGCAAATCAAAATTCAGATAAGAAAAATAGTATCTCTTATTTTTCTCAAGACAATCATCGAGCGCTATGGGGTTTGAAAATATGTGTGGAGCTGAAAAATAAAGCTTCTGAGATAAGGTTGTTTTGCCCGTGCCTGAATCCCCGTCAATTAGAATTAAAGGTATAGGCTTTGGTAATCGCGGCAATATCTCATTGCGACAGAAATGCATCATTAAATCTTGAAGATCGACTTCCTCTGGTAACACACACCTCATAATGTACGCCGGTTTTTCGACATAAAAAAATCGCAGCTACTTCTTCACCTGGCAGCGGATGTAGAACCAGCCCAAATTGAGCCCATACCGCTCAGCGTCATCGACCGCATAGGCATAGGCAATCGGCACGGTCATATTTTTCTTGTCGTGAATACGAAACAGCGGGAACTCGCGTTCGGACGGCGATGAGAATGCCCGCGTGTGGATGGTAAACGTCAGCGTGCGACCATCGGGCCAAGCAATATCAGCCTCCCCACCTTGGTCGTGCAGCGTAATGTCGGTGAGTTTCTTGCTTTTAGTCATGTCGCCATCAGCACTGTCGAGCACCTCGCACGCCATGGTGCGGGCCTTGGTTTGCTCGAACCACCCGTAGTTAGAGCCAGGGGCCATTTCATAGGTGATGGTGTTGTCGGCGTAGGTGAAGCGGCGATCACGCGCCCAGTAGTGTTTCTGGCCCACAATGACCTGGTATTGGAACCACTCTTTGTTCTCGTTCACATTACAGCTTTTCTCTTTCATGCCGCCGCGAAACTGCCCGCCCTCCCAGCGCATGTAGACATTGCAAGCTTCGCTGAAGGGGCGCACATCTTTTTTCTTCAGTTTTTCGACTTTAGACGTATCGGTGTACGCGCCAACCAACGCTTTGGTATCGAGCGGCGTGATGAACTTCACCAAAAGAGCTTCTTCTTTTTCGTCAATGCTGAGCGCATAAAACCTTATGCGCGCGATATCTTTGGGGTCGTTGTTTTTCCATTCCTCGACATACAGCACGTTGTCGCCCAACTCAGGCATGTTCACGCGCTTGAATACGGTATGAATCCGGTAGAAGGGCTTGCCCGTCAGCGCGCTCAGGCCCCCGCCCGACTGGCGCACGATTTGCTCGTGGTTGTCATAGCGGCCCGGCCACCATTCCATAAGTAATTTTAGTTGGGCGTTGAGATCGCTTTTGGTGAACTCAGCCGATGCCGGTGTGGCCACAAACAAGGCCAGCCCCATCGCAACCATGAAAAACTTTTTCATTTTATCCTCCCCTTCAAATACAATGCCCGCTTAAGGTAGCTTTGCTTGCTCGATAAAACGATCACCACTGCCTGGCACAAATTCCCAGGCAACCTGATTGGTTTCCGGCGCGCGGGCGCGATTGCGCACCCAATGCTTGCCCTGGGCCACGACCAGAGTGTAATCCACCCAGGTTTGATCTGGCCGATTGCACGAGCGCTCTTTCATGTGCCCAATAAATTGGCCGCCCTCTTTGCGGATGAAAACATCGCACAAGTCGCGGTCTTTGCGCAGGTCAGAGTCAATAAGTGACTCAACGCGCTTCACATCCGCATGGGCCCCGATCAACGCTTCAGGCTTCAGTGGATTGACCAGGTGCAGGCGAATCGCCTTCTCAGCCTCATCGACCGTGAATTTATAAAGCCTGATGCGCGTAAACTTGGTTGGGTCGTTGTCACGGTACTCTTCCAGGTACAGCACAGTGGCGCCCACTTCGGGCATGGTGACGTGTTTTAAAATAGTACGCACCGGATAGAACGGCTTATCGGCACCCTGGCGTTTGATCTGCGCCGCATTATCGTAGGTGCC
>JANLSL010000552.1:0-1905 GCA_031362385.1 Alphaproteobacteria bacterium
CTCATCCGCGCTGCGGTAATGAAAAAGTGCGATGCGAAAGACGGATTGGCTGACGGGGTTATTGAAGATCCGCGCACATGTGATTTTGACCCCGCTGAGCTTCAATGCAAGGCGATTACCGGTGGTGATCTTATTCCCCGCGCAGACTGCTTAACCACAGTCCAAGTTGAAGCGGCTCGCAAAATCTATGCTGGGCCATCCACCTCTGATGGCACACGCCTGACACCCGGGGGGCATCTGCCGGGCAGCGAGCTCAACTGGCTTGGATCGGTTGTGTCGGCTGATGGTGGGGCTGGCCAATACTTGAAGCTGGCAGAAGATAACTTTCGGTTCCTGGCCTTCGCCGAAGATCCTGGCCCCGCTTACTCAGTCGATAAATTCAACATTGATGCTGATCCCGATCGCATGAATTCAATGCTGCATTTCTCGACGGGCTTTAATCCCGACCTGCGGGGCTTTCGTGATCGTGGTGGGCGCATGATCGTTTATCACGGGTGGCAAGATGGTCCGGCGCTTAACACCGTTGATTATTTTGAAACAGCCACAGCGACCATGGGCGGGCCTGAGGCCATGGGGGAAGTTGCGCGCCTGTTCATGGTGCCGGGAATGGATCATTGCGGTGGGGGTTCAGGCGTCAACGAGTTTGATTTCATTACCGCACTCGAACAGTGGGTTGAACTGGGCAAGGCGCCTGAAAGTTTGATGGGTGCACATCGCGACGATAAAGGCGCTGAAACCTTCTCCAGGTCGGTGTATCCATACCCGGATGTTGCGCGCTATGAAGGCAACAAAGAAAGAATATCGCCCGATGGGTTCAAACGGCAAATGCCGAAGCGGGAGTAGAGCGCGATTGCTTTTAATTGAATCGAAGTCGCGCTCTAAAGTCTTGTTTGGTCGCGTTTTTATCGGGCGAACCGAAGTACACTTCGCCCTAAAACGCTCTAACGCCGCGCCGCATTAAAATAATAGAAACCGGCTATACCGGCCACAGGTTGGTCATGCGGGTCGGTATATACCGCAGTAGTATAGGATTGGAGAATGCCTGTCGTGACACTTTAATTTAAGCCCGGCTGTATTTTTTCATGAGGAACGCTTATACTTAATTTATGAATGAACCCGCCCGCCCAGTCCCGGACCTTGATGACGTCACAGCCGAGGCCGCCGCGCTGAAAGCAGCAGTCGCTCAATCTGACGCTGATCCGCGCTTTGTTCCACATCATGATATGCGGGCATGGCTACTTAAATTGGCAGACGGCCAATTTGATGCAACCCCGCCGGTCGCTCGCGAGCGGTGACGGTTTTTTGGCGGCAGAGTGCTTCTGCTGATGTCGCGCGGATCGTTCGGCATATAGCTTCAGAAAACCCAATAGCTGCACGCCAAGTTGCCCAGGAACTTTTATTGGCTGGCGACAGCCTAACGCTCTTTCCGTTGCGTGGACGGCCAGGTCGTATTGAAGCCACGCGCGAACTCGTCATCTATCTCCCTTATATCCTGGTTTACCGAGTAACCAGCCAAGGCGATGTCATGATTTTGCGCGTTTGGCACGGTGCGCAAAGCCGCGAGCGGTGAGAAAATTATGTTTCAGGTGCGGGACTAACGCCGCGCTGCGAGTAGGTCGTCGCGCTACCAGGATATCTGTTCGCCGTTCCATTCAAAAAACTGCCCAGACTTTTCCATTGTAAAGCCGTCGATCTGGGCAATCATCCCGGCCGTGCGCTCGGAGGGTTTGCCCAGCGGCATGCGCCCGCGCACTTCGATCATGAAATCAGTATCCGTGGCGCCGGGAGCGACCATGCCCACAATCACGCCTTTGTCTTTCACGGCTTTGGCTAGGTTGACCGTCACCATATTGAGCGCCGATTTGCTGGCGCGATAGAAATACAAACTGGCGGAGCGAACCGAAG
>JANLSL010000558.1:0-2162 GCA_031362385.1 Alphaproteobacteria bacterium
AGAACTGGCGATGGGGCTGATATTGAGGCATCAGTGTTTGGGGGAATTCTGTCCATGATCCGCACACCTGTGGGCTCGTTGTACGTTGTTGGAAAAGTAGGCGTTGGCAAAACCGGCGTTGGCAAAACAACGGCCGCGCATTTTAAACACCAAGCTTTTACGCTCACGGCCCTGTGCGCTTTGGCCATTGGTCTGGCTGGTTGCGCCGGTGGTGGCTTGAACGATCAGTATGATCCCGCCAGTGGCGCCTCGCGCAAAGACTACCAGGATTTGGTCGGTCGCCGTGGCCAAGACAAAGTTGAAAAAGCCCAAGCCCAAGACGCCCCGCCTATCCCCGCGTTCCAGTCAGTGTTGGCGGCCCCGACTGCACCAGAAATGGCTGATACACGCCGCGTTTCATTGTCAGTGACTGAAACCACGCCGGTCCGTGACATCCTCATCGAGCTCGCGCGCAAAGCCGAAGTGGATTTGGAACTCGATCCGCGCATTACCGGTGGCGTGATTCTCAGTGTTTCAGATCGACCGTTCATTGATGTCATTGAGCGCATCGCAGACCTGGCTGAACTTCGCTTTAAATTTGAAAAGAATGTGCTCAGGGTTGAACTCGATGATCCTTATCTCGAGCAATACCGCATGGATGTGTTGAACCAAACACGGCAAACGTCATCCTCGATTTCAAGCTCGTCTGATGCATCTTCTGCGTCGCAATCGATTGGCGGCGGCGGTGGCGGCGGTGGCAATAACAAATCTGAGTCCAGCGTTAGCACCTCGTCCGACAGTAATTTCTGGAAAGAAATTGGCAAAAGCGTAGGTGAAATTCTCAATAACATCCAATCTCGACGCGGCGCAGCGGGTAAAGATCTTCAAGCTTCTTTTGCCCCGCCATCTGAAGCCATGATGGCTGAGGGCGATGCAAAGCCGACCGATGATAAAAAGGCTGGTGGCTTAGGCGTCCTCAAAGATGCCAAGGCCTTAACCCAAGGCCGTCAAGCAGCGCTCGATAAAATCACGGCTGAAGAAGCTGGTGACACTGAACAACAAGGCGCAGCTAAAGACAGCGCCGGCGGTGCCGGTGCCGCTGGCCAAGGCAGGGGCGGCCAGGCCGTCGCGTCCTCAAATTACAGCGTTAACTCCCAAGCCGGGATTGTCACTGTCTTTGCGACCAAGCGCCAACATGCTTCGATCGAGAAATACTTACGTTCAGTCCGCAACGTTGTTTCGCAACAGGTCTTGATCGAAGCAAAGGTTTTGGAAATCACGCTCAGTGATCAGTTCCGCACGGGCATTAATTGGAAAGCCTTTTTGGGCCCCAATAACGATCTCGCGCTGACCGGTAATTTCAACCGTAGTGTCACGGCCATTTCTGGTACACCAACAGTTGGCGTGGGCTGGACCAGTGCTGATAAAGATTTGTCAATTGCCGCACAGCTCGTGCGTCAGTTCGGCACGGTGCGCACACTGTCTAGCCCACGGTTGACAGTGCTGAATAACGAGACTGCGATTATCAAGGTGGCGCGCAATCAGGTGTTCTTTAACTTGAAAGTCACCACCGAAGAACCCACAACCGCGCGCCCCAGCGGCAAAGTCAGTGTCACCAGCGACATTAAAAGTGTGCCCGTCGGGCTGATCATGAATGTGCAACCGTCAGTTGACTTCATCACCAAGCGCATCTCGATGAGTATCCGTCCATCGATCACGCGCATCGCAGGCTTTATCGAAGACCCCGCCGTTCCCGTTGCCTTGTCACAAATTCCCGCGGGCAGTGCATCGGGTATTTCCTCACAAATACCCATCATCGATGCGCGCGAGCTGGATTCAGTTGTGACGATGGTTTGGCCTGACTCCATTGCCACAACTGAATCCAGCTCGCGCGCATCGATGATGGGGATTTGCGACGACACGCCCGACGCACTGCCTGCGGGAATTTGTGACAAGGCAACGGGAACGGCGGGGTCTTCGATAAAGCCTGCGATGCGCGTGATCGATGGACGGATACTCATCGAGATGCGCTTTGTAATGAAATCGACAGATGGTTGCACATTCATAATCAAACCCACCGGCACACTTTTAATGTCGCTGGTGACACTGACTTTGCCACTGGGGCGCGCGGTTGTGGGTTCTTCGGTGGTGACTTTCAAGTTAAAGAAAACCTGATTGCGGGC
>JANLSL010000572.1:0-4785 GCA_031362385.1 Alphaproteobacteria bacterium
TCAATTGAATTCCAGCCATGCGTGGTCATGGCTTTGTAACCAGGCACGGCATCAATTTGCACCGCGCGGATGTATACGTCGGGCGTTCCAGCAGAGCTCATCATCACAAACGGGTGGCCTGCAACTTTTGGCGCTCCCCAGCTTTTGGCCATGGCTTCTGAAACTTTGCTTTTCTCAACGACCTTATAGCCCAGCCACTCGGTGTAGAGTTTTTCGATTAAGTTCACATCTGGTGCTGCAATCGTCGCCATCTTGATGCGTGTGATAAGCGGCGTGACGGCGGGTGTGGGGGCCATCGCGGGTGCTGCGGCCGGTGTTTGCGCCACGCCTGCGCCCATCAAGCCAAACAAGCCAACGGCAGCAGCAGTTGAAATCAACCAGCGTCGGTTCAAGGAATTCATCATTACATTCTCCTGTTAATTCAGAAATTATTTAAGCTCATTCTCTCACTCTTCAATCAGTTCAATCAACTCTCCTGCGGGCCCCACTGCGCAGGCCGCGCGCTTGCCCTCATAACCCGCACCTTTGATCGCGGCGGGGGCACTCAACCAGTTCAATTTAAATGTATCGAGGCTTTTGACACCAAAGCTGGTCATCGCCACGCCCGGCGGCAATTGGCCGTGGTGGTGTGGGCGCGGGCCTGTATTGGCAGGGTAGCCATCTATTTCAATCAAGTTGCCATGCTCAGCCAGCGATACGACGGTCAGCGGAAACGGATGGTCGGGCGGCAGGGCCTGCGCATGTTGAATAATGTCCACCGGATTGCCGTTTATTGCATTGCGTTTCATTTTAAATGTATCGCAATACCAATTGCGCACTTTTTCAGCTTGGCCACTCGCGAGCACCATGATGAACGGGCGGCCCACCGTCGCGCCCGCTTTGGGCAACAAGCCAGTGCCGGGGTTGCCCATATCGGCGGTCAGATACAGAATTTCATTGCCTGGCCCCTTCACCTGAAATGCGCAGATAGTTGGATATCCGCTGAGATATCTGGGTTTGCCGACAATATGAAACGGCGAATTGCCAAACTTCACATGAAGTTTTTCAGGGTTTTCAACAATGATCTCTACGGCACTCCAGCCCCATGTCGTCATGGGGCGATAATTGGCAACACGATCAATTTCAACGGCGCGAATATAAACGTCAACTTTACTGGCGGGCCGCATCACAACATAACGCCGCCCTACCATAACAGGTGTGCCCCACAGCGCTGCGTGCGCCCTACTGACTTTGCCTTTCTCAACGACGCTATAGCCCAGCCATTTTTTATAATGCGCCGTGGTTTCGTCTAAATCCGGAACGGCGATGGTGGCAATTTTGATGCGCTTTAACAGGGGCGTGGTGGGCACAGGCGAGCTCCTCGACTCATGATCGGCCAAGCTGATCATGAGTCGGTTGCGCCCGCAAGCTAGTGATCGCCCGCGTTAACAGCGCGAGCGCGGTCTTTGATTTACTGCTTCTTAAACGCCTCAAGAATTTCAGTGCCGTTGGCCACCCACACGCCCTTTTGCTGCGACAGCCATTTCAGTGCTTTGTCGAGGTATTTCACACGGTAGTGCAGTCCCATGATGTAGGGCGTCAGCGAGATCGACATGATCCGCCCACCGTATTTCTCGGACTCTTTATATAGCCCCGTGAACTGGTCTTGAATTTGTTCAACAAACTCATCCTCGTTGTGTTTGTTGTCGATGATGATTTTGCGGTCTGAGATTTCGCTGCTGTGGGGCATCGCCCATAACTTGCCTGCGCCATCAGGCGCGGTCAGTTCAAAGGGCATGTCGTCGGCCACCCAATCGCACACATAATCAATGCCGGCGTTTTTTACATGTTTGAGCGTGTTCCAGCTTTCTGATTTAGCGGGGCTCAGCCACCCTTTTACAGCTTGACCGGAAAGTTTGCGCAACGTGGTGACACTTTCATTCACTTGCGCAACCTCTGTCGCGTCGTCCATGCCACCGTAGTGTAGTTTGCCCTGGTCAACGCCCATGGCAATAATTTCATCGCCGCGTTCATTAATTTTTTTCACCAGGTATGGGTAGCGCTCGGCGACTTTTGAATTCATCGCAACGGACGATTTCATTCTATACTGATCAAGAACGCGCCAAATGCGTTGAATGCCGACTCTGTTGCCGTAATCACGCGTCGTGAAGTGGCGAAGGTCCGGATAGGCGGTCACCATGCCGCCCGGCGCCTTAAAGGGCTTGGCGGGTTGGTCGAGTGCAAAGAATTCGAGGTCGGTTGTAATCCACAGCGCCACGCGCGCGGCGTTCGGCCACACAACTTTTTTGCGGTTAACCAGCAACGACCATTCATAAATATCATGGTCCATGCCGTAACGGCGCATGGGGTATTCCATATATTCCTTGGCGACAGTCATGGAACAAACCTTTCTATTTTGCGCATGATCTTATCGGAAAACCGGCTTCCACTTTTCCGGATCATGCGCCACCTCCCTTGCGCGCGGCAATGTCGGCCGCGCAGGTGTCGTAGTAGTGCTTGTTATAATATTCAGCGATTTCGCGCGCAGTGGTTACCCACACGCCGGGCTTGGTGGTGATGTAATCCAGCGCCTCCTCGAACGCGGCCATACGGTGCGGGTGACCCACGGCATAGGCATGCAGCGGAATGCACATGACTGTTCCCGATTCTTTGCCTTCTTCGTAGAGCTGATCGAACTGGTCTTTAATCATCTGGCCATAACGGCGCGGCGTAGCCAAATAGCTGTTATAGACAATGATATCGTTGATCTCGAGCGAGTAGGGCATCGAAATCAAACGGCCCTTTTTTACTTTTACCGGCTGCGGTTGGTCGTCTTGGAATAAGTCGCAGGTGTAAAGGAAATTATACTCCGCCAGCAGGTCCATCGTGCGTTCGGTATGGGTCAGGGCCGGGGCCAGCCACCCTGAGATACGCTGGCCAGTGGCCTTCATCACCGACTCAATACTGTCTTCCATGATGGCGCGCTCTTGCGCTTCATCCATGTCATAGGAATAGCGCGTGTTGTAAATGCCGTGCGAGAAGAACTCCCACTTGCGATCCACACACTCTTTAATGATTTCTGGATGATGGTCCAGCAGCGCAACAGAAAGCGAAATTGATCCGCGCACACCGTACTTATCCATCACCTCCATCATGCGCCAATGACCGACGCGGTTGCCATAATCGCGGTTGGAATACAGGTTCACATCGGGGTGCGGGCGCGGCCATGGTGTGCGCTTGGGGTTAATTGGTGGATTAAGTTCATAAAACTCAATATTGGGTGCCACCCAAAAAGCCACGCGCGCGCCACCTGGCCAGGTAATTTTGGGCCGGTTCTCATAGGGCCAATAGTCGTAGAGCTCGAGATCAGGTTTCAAAGCGGACTCCATTTACTAGTTCTTGCCGCGCAGCCAGGTCTTCACAGTTTCGACAGACTCAACATCAGTATACTTCAGTGCCAAGTCAGTCAGGTTTGCGAAGTGGTAGCTTTCGTGCTTATCAGCGACGCATTCCTCAATGACTGTGGTGCGATACCCATGTGACAAGCTATCGACGCCACACGCGCGCACACAGCCCGATGTGGAACCGCCGGTAATCAGTACCGTGTCGACTTTGTGAAACGTGAGCAAACTCACCAGCGCGGTGTCGTGGAAGGGGCTGGGCATCTTTTTGCAGTATATGGTGTCTTTGACATGATCAATCTCGCAGCGCTCGTCGAACTTGGACCGGTCCGAGCCGAATTTAATGTTCTGCAAACTGTCAGGGGTGTTGGTACGTGTGCCCCACACACCGCAATCCTCGCCCGACTCCATATACGCAACGTAGGTCCAAATCACCGGCCAGCCGCGCGCGCGCATCAATGCTGCGACTTCATTGATGTACTTTATTTGGTTGGGGTCGGTCTCATACGCAGTTTTATATACATCGGTGCGCGTATAGGCCTTCTGCACATCAATATTGATGAGCGCCGCCTTAGTGCCGAAGCCGAACTTGGCCCGCGCCGGGTTGGCTTTCACGTCTTGATAAAGCTGGCGTGCAGTTTTGTTTGAAAGTTCCATTTCCTCATCCCCTCTTTATTCGGCCGCTTTTGCGAGCTTCTCGTCGTATTTTTGTCCCGCAGCCATAATATCGTTCAGCCCAAGAATAGCGTTGACCTGGGCGAAATCAAACATCCGCTCACGCATGGCCGCCGTCGACCCGTCTCTTTGTAATATATTCAGATACGCGCTGGCAGCGTGGGCAATCACACGCACCATGGCGCCGGGGTAAATCACCAGCTTGAACCCTAACGCGCTCAACTCTGCTGATGTTTTCAGTGGCGTTTTGCCGCCCTCGACCATATTGGCCAACAGCGGAATTTTGCCCGCAAATGTTTTGCCCAGCCGTTCCATGTGCTCGATTGTTTGCGGTGCTTCAATGAACAATACATCGGCTCCGGCATTCATGTAGGCGTGCGCACGGTCCAACGCTTTGTCAAAACCTTCGACGGCAATGGCGTCGGTTCGTCCGACAATGACAGTGTTTGCGTCGTGCCGCGCATCGACAGCCGCTTTTATTTTGCCAACCATCTCGGCTGTTGAAACTAAAGTTTTTCCAGCCAAGTGCCCGCAGCGTTTGGGGTAAGTTTGATCTTCCAGTTGAATGCCCGAAGCCCCCATGCGCTCTAACAGTCGCACCGTGCGCTGGGTGTTCAGCGCATTACCAAAGCCCGTGTCGGCATCAACGACAAACGGAATCGAAATGCGTTCGCGAATGTGGCCGACCACCTGTGCGACTTCGCTCAATGTCGTCAGGCCAATGTCGGGC
>JANLSL010000577.1:0-2160 GCA_031362385.1 Alphaproteobacteria bacterium
ACCATGCAGCAACGTAAAGCGCAATGACCGCCACTGTGACCAGGGCGGGGATCATCATGCGCCGATGTGTGAGCATCTGATTCATGCTCCATTCTTTAGCATGCCGATTGACGTTAGTGTGAAGCCATGAGACATGCGCAAGATGACAAAAGCCTATCCGTCCGTGCCAGCTTCTGACCCAACCCCCGATCCCAGCAATTATTGGGTGTTCGGGTACGGCTCACTCATGTGGCGACCGGGGTTTGAGCATGTCGCCTCCAGCCCAGCGCGCCTGGATGGTTTCAGCCGCGATATGTGCCTGACGTCGATTCATTATCGCGGCACCGTTGAAAAACCTGGCATGGTCTGCGGGCTTAGCCCTGGCGGGGTATGTCATGGGCGTGCTTTTAAAATTGCGCCCGAGAAAATCAAAGGCGTGATCACATATCTCGATGAGCGCGAGTTGATTTCATACATTTATATCCCACGTCATTTAACGATTGAATTTGCTGACGGCACGTCAGCCATCGCGCGCGCTTACCTTCCTGATGCCACGCACGAACAGTTTGCGGGACATTGGTCGGCCACCGCAAAGGCACAGCACATTGCCCAAGGCGTCGGCAGTGAAGGTTCAAGCTTAGAGTATCTCAGCAACATCGTGACCCACTTGCGTGAATTAGGAATCACCGATGCGCATTTAGAGTCATTGTTGGATAAAGCCCGCGCGCTGTCTTAATGCGATAGAGCGTTTTAGGGCGAAGTAGAACCCGGTTCGCCCGCTAAAAACGCGACAAAACAAGAATCTAGAGCGCTAAATTGATTCAATCAAAAGCTATCGCGCTCTAGCGCTCTAGCGCTTTGGCAGCTGCGGCTTGGCGTTTGGCCAACTCAGCATCGGCTGATGAGGCTGCGCCGAATAAAACTTTCCCATAGGACACGCCATTCACGTCCCAATTCAACGCGCGGTGTGAAGCACCTGCCATGGTATCGGCATAAGCCATTTGCACCGGGTTGGAGTCTGACACGCCATTGGCCCCCATGGCTTCGATCAGCCGTGATGCGGCCCGTTTGGCTAATGTCGCAACATACGAGCAATTGCGTTTAATGCGTCCGATGTCAGCGGGCGTGAGGTCGCGGTTGCCTTGTGCTGACGCGCGCAGGAAGGCCATGTCGGCATCATACAGCGCCTGCGCTGCATCAATTTCAGCCGATGACTCTGCCACACGCGCTTGCAGCGTGGGGTGGTCGGTGACTTTTGAACCATCAAGGCCCGCGCGCCCGGTCATGCTGGCGATAAAACCTTCCAGTGCGCCGCGCGCCGTTCCCAGCACAGGCCCCGCAACGGAATACCCAAACACATCCAGCATCGGCAGTTTGTAAATCCATCCGTCGTTGAGTTTTTGGCCGGGCGAGGCTTTGTTGTTGAGCTCAGCGATGCGGGTCACACGGTGTTTGGGCACGAACACGTCATTGGCCACGACGTTATTGCTGCCGGTGGCTTTCATACCGGGCACATGCCACACGTCTTTCACCGTGTACTGGCCGCGTTTAAGCAGCACCATCACCAAATCTGGCGGTCCGCTTGGCTGCGGAATAGGTGCCATCAGCGCGCACCAGCCACAATGATCAACGCCGCTGGTCCACATCCACTCACCGCTGATCACATAGCCGCCATCAACCGCGACAGCTTTACTGCCGGGCTTAGATGCAAACGCAGCGGCGACCAGGGCGTCTGGGTTGTCATCCCACACCTCGTGCTGCGATTCGATTTGGAATTTGCCCAGCCACCAATTGTGACTGCCGATAATGCCTGCCACCCAGCCCGTGGAACCGCAGGTCTTGGCCAATTCCATTGCCACATCAGTATGGGTGCCGAATGGCAATTCATGGCCGCCAAACCGTGCAGGCATACAGGCCCGTAAAGCAGTTGTAGCAACCAAATCAGCCATGGTTTCGTCGGGCAGGCGGCGCAGTGACACGCCCTTGGCGCGCCGTTCCATCAACTTCGGGGCCAACGCCGCCACGCGCCTTACAAGCACTTCCGAGGTGATGACTTGTTTTTTTTCGGCTGTGGCAGCACTCATAACGGCTCTCCAAAAATCATATCACTCCGTGATGCTCGATCCCGAGCAGGTATTTTCCGTACGGAACGCAATTGGCATCCCAGCCCATCGTCAGGTG
>JANLSL010000581.1:0-2543 GCA_031362385.1 Alphaproteobacteria bacterium
TGCACCGACACGCCCCAATCCCAAATCTAATGGATTGATCTGCTATCGTCTGCGGCGCGCTGATCTGAATAACAACTTTATAGGGTTCCCAGATGAATTCGCCCGCATGTCTTCAATCGCTTCCCCTAACTCAATTTTTCATCGGCGGTCGGTGGGTCAAACCACTTTCTAATCGCCAGATCGACGTGATATCGCCCAATACCGAGGAGGTCATTGCGCGAACGCCCGATGCAAACGAACAGGATATGGAGCGCGCAGTAAGTGCGGCACGCCAGGCCTTTGATCATGGGCCGTGGCCCCGCATGACGCCCACGCAACGCGGCGAGATGCTACGGCGCTTGGCGGCGGAACTGCGAACTCGTGCAGCTGACCTGGCAGAGGTGTGGACGGCAGAAATGGGCGTACTTTTTACGCTGGCCCAATATGGACCAGAGTACGCGCTTAAGAACCTCGACTTTTACGCCGACCTTCCTGGCACATTTTCCTTTGAACAACCGCGTACGCCCGCCTTTGGCGGAGGTGCGGGTTATCTCATTCGCGAACCCGTCGGCGTGGTCGCAGCGATCACGCCCTGGAATGCGCCGTTCGCGACGATGATCACCAAAATCGCCCCAGCCCTGCTTGCAGGATGCACTGTGATTATGAAACCGGCCCCCGAGACTCCACTTGATGCATATATTATCGCTTTAGCTGCTGAGGCTGTTGGCTTCCCGCCCGGCGTGATCAATCTTGTGACGGCCGGACGAGAAACATCGGACTATCTCGTTCATCGCCCGCAACTCGATAAAGTGAGCTTCACGGGCAGTTTGGCTGCAGGCAAACGAATTGCATCAGTTTGCGGCGCGCGAATTGGCCGCGTAACCTTAGAACTAGGTGGTAAATCGGCCGCGATTGTGCTCGACGACTATGATCTGGCAACTGCTGCAAAAACACTTGCTGCCGATATTTGTATGCTCAACGGCCAAAATTGCGCAGCATTAACCCGCATCATCATCAACAAGTCGCGACATGACGGTTTTGTCGCGCTGATAAAGCAAGAGATGGAAGCTGTTCGGATCGGGAATTCCTATGATCCTCAAAGCCAGCTGGGGCCTCTCGCCATGAAACGCCAACTCGAGCGCGTTCAGTCATATATTGCCGAGGGGCAAGCCGAGGGCGCGCAGCTTGTAACTGGCGGTAAACGCCCAGCAAGCCAGAAGTGCGGTTACTTCATTGAACCGACACTGTTCGCAAACGTCGCCAGCAGCATGACAATTGCCCAAGAAGAGATCTTTGGCCCGGTCTTGTGCGTCATCCCCTCCGCGAGCGAGGAAAACGCAATCGATATTGCCAATGACTCACTCTTCGGCCTTGCCGGAGCAGTGTTTACCAATGACCGTAACAAGGCTTTTGACTTCGCCAAGCGCGTTCGCACCGGTACGTTCGCGCAGAACGGCTCACTCGCTGATTTCTCCATCGCCTTTGGCGGGTTCAAGCAATCAGGCCTTGGTCGCGAAGGCGGCGTGGAAGGCCTCATGCCGTATCTTGAGACCAAAACCGTATTACTGGCGGGGGCGCCATAACCTTTCGCTTCAATAGTTTCCCATTCCATACTGACGATCATTCTGGAGAGCATAAATGACCCAGCGCATTCTGATTACAGGTGCCAACGGCAAGACAGGGCGCGCCGTGATTGCCGCTGTGGCAAAGGCTGGCGGGATCGCGCGCGCATTCATCCGTAAAGCTGAACAGGCCGAGGCCCTTAAAGAGATTGGCGCTGTCGAATACGCCATCGGTGACATGGATGCCCCCGAAACAATTGCACCGGCCATGGCCGATTGCAGTGCGGTCGTGCACATCGGCCCGCCCATGCACCCGGATGAAAAAGCAATGACCGCCAACTTCTTAAGTGCGGCTCACGCGTTGTCATTGCCACGATTCGTTTATTACTCGGTCATGCAGCCCTTGCGGCGTGAGGTCCCCCATCACGCCCGCAAGCTCGATACAGAAGAAATGATCATCGAGTCCGGGCAGCCTTACACAATCATTCAGCCCACACGCTACATGCAGCACCTCGAGCCGATTTGGAAAAGCGTCACGACTGATGGCGTGCATGCCATGCCATTCAATACACACGTCAAGTTCAATGTGGCAGATTTGCTTGACTTGGCTGAAGTGACTGCAAAAGCCGCGCTTGAAGACGGCCATCTCTACGCAACCTATGAACTCGCGGGGCCAGAAGCGCTGAGTCAGGATGATATGGCGGCAATCATCTCGGCCGTCATCAAAAAGCCGGTGACTGCACGGCACGTCTCGCTTGATGAAATGGAAGCCAAGGCCCGCGCGGGCGGCGCGACCGACTTGCGTGTTGCGACCATGCGGAAGATGAACGCGCACTACGACCATGGCGGGTTTCGCGGCAACGCCAATATCCTGCGCTGGGTTTTGGGCCGCGCGGCAACGCGTTTTCAAAGTTATGTCGAACGCCTCGCAAAGCGCGATAAGCTCATCTGAGCGCTCCTGCTCCGAGCCCCATCTTTGGACCGCCGGAATCGTTGATCAGC
>JANLSL010000600.1:0-4996 GCA_031362385.1 Alphaproteobacteria bacterium
GCCTAAGCGGCGGGTCATATCAAGGCGTGTGGCCAGCAGCCGCGTCGCACCACTGGCGCCGAAGGCTTCGCCAATGTCAGCGGCTTCTGAAGCGTCACCGCCAGCAGCCAAGACCAAAATGGGTTCTAAGTCTGCGCTGGCGATCAGCGTTTTCAGAAATTCCATATCATGATGGCTGAAGGGATTGAGGCCAGGGCTATCAATGAACACCAAATCATATTTTGGCATCATCTCGTTGACGGCAGGGCCTAAGCCATCGGCACCACGTACTTGGCGTAGTTCTAACTCTAAAATACCGGTGAAGGCCGAAAGTTGTTCAACGGCGCCGGCGCGAATGGTGTCGGCCGTAATAACGCCGACCGGGCGGCCAGACAGACGGGCACGGGCTGCCAATTTGGCAGTCGCAATTGTTTTGCCCGAACCAGGCGGGCCTACCAACATAAATGGTCGTGGTGATTTGCGTTCAGGCAACGGTGCAAAATCAAAATGGTCTTCTAATGCCGCCGCACAAGCCATGGTCGGCGAACCAACCTCAACGGCGGTGGCGGCAGCCACCAGCTTTTCAGTCAGGCGGGCAGGGGTGCCGTGATACTCCAACGCTTCTTTGACACGCTCGCCAAACGCCGACGTGTTACGACCCGACAGCGCACGACGGATATCATCATCAGCATCAGCGGCATCTTCAAGGGCGGCAGTGATGCGTACGCCTTGCCCATCCGAGGCGCGTTGGGTCGAGACGATAATCGCGTCATCTCCCAACTCCTCGCGCACCAATCGCATGGCCTCAGCCATGGTGGTTGCGTTGTAAGACTTTAGGCGCATGCCACTTCCCACTGAGCAGCCCGTTGCCGGGTTTGCCCTACGCTGACTCTAGTTCCGCTCGCTTGGGCCCGCAATCGCAGCAAGGCCCAGAGCTGCGGCACCATTAAATCTGCCCCACCGTGCGAATTTTCGCTTTCGGATGGATCTCGTTTTGCGACATCACCACCGTCATTGGCCGGAAGCGATCTATAATCGAACGCACATACGGACGAACGGTGGGTGAAGTTAACAGTATCGGTGTTTCGCCCTGCATTGCAAAGCGCTCGAAGTTCTGGCGTACGGCCGAGATGAACTCTTGCAACTTCGACGGTGCCATAGCGAGCTGACGGTCTTCGCCTTGCCCTGAGAGCGATTCTGAGAACTCTTGCTCCCATTCCGGCGACAGTGTGACGATTGGAATAATGCCGGCGTCGTCGACACCCTTGTCGGAGAGCTGGCGCGACAGTCGCGCCCGGACATGTTCCGAAATCAGCAGCACGTTGCGTGTGATCGCACAGGCTTCAGAAACACCTTCCAAAATCGTTGGCAGATCGCGAATAGAGATGCGCTCGGACAGCAAGTTCTGCAGAACACGCTGAATGCCCGCCACCGTAATTTGGCTGGGCACAATTTCAGCCATCAGTTTTTGATGTTCTTTGTCCAACTCGTCGAGCAACTTCTGCGTCTCGCCGTATGACAGCAACTCAGACATGTTGTCGCGCACGACTTCAGTCAGGTGCGTCGTAATGACTGTTGGCGGATCGACAACAGTATACCCACGGAAGAGCGCTTCTTCGCGGTTGGCAGGGTCGATCCACAGGGCAGGTAATCCGAACGTTGGCTCGCGCGTACGCTCGCCGGGCAGCGAAATTTCTTCGCCGCGTGGGTCCATCACCAGCAACATATTAGGTCGCAAGTCGCCACGCCCCGCTTCGACTTCTTTGATAAACACCGCGTAGGAATTGGCAGGCAACTGCATGTTGTCTTGGATACGAACCGCCGGCATCACGAAGCCCATGTCAGTGGCAAGGGCGCGGCGCAGCGATTTAATTTGGTCAGTCAGGCGGCGATTGTCATTGTTGATCAGCGCCAACAATCCGTAGCCCAACTCCAGACGAACCTGATCCATCTTCATGGCCTGCGAGATCGGCTCTTCTTGCACGGGCACTTCTTGCTTGGCCTTCTGGGTGGCCATTTCTTTTTCTTTGTCTTCCACATCCTGGGTTTGCCAGGTCACGTAAGCAGCAGCGCCACCGGTCAATGCGGCGAGTAAAAAGAATGGGAGAACGGGTGTTCCAGGCAGGATGGCCAAAGCTAAAGCCGCCATCGAGCTCATGCCCAAGGCTTTTGGGTATTGGGTGAATTGACGGGTTAATGCTTTGTCGGTCGATTCAGTTAACCCACCTTTCGAGACCATCAAACCGGCCGCGGTTGAAACGATCAACGCGGGGATTTGGCTGATGAGGCCGTCACCGACGGTCAGGCGGGTGTAGGTGTCGGCCGCAACGCTAAACGTCAAATCGTTCTGCACCATGCCGATGATCATGCCACCGATCACGTTGATGAACGTAATGATAATGCCGGCAATCGCATCGCCGCGCACGAACTTCGAGGCCCCGTCCATGGCGCCGAAGAAGTCAGCTTCTTTTTGCATGTCTTCACGGCGGCGACGCGCTTCTTTGTCGTCGATCATTCCGGCTGATAAATCAGCATCAATGGCCATTTGTTTGCCGGGCATGGCATCTAAGGTGAAACGTGCCGTGACTTCAGCGATACGGGTTGAACCTTTGGTGATGACCATGAAGTTCACCAACGTCAAAATGGCGAACACGATCACGCCAATGACGAAGTTATCGCCCATGATAAAGCCACCGAAGGCTTCGATCACTTTACCGGCAGACGCCGTGCCCTTATGACCTTGATCAAGAATCAAACGGGTTGAGGCTAAGTTCAGTGCCAGCCGCATCAAAGTCGCGATCAGTAGCACGACCGGGAACGAATTGAATTCAAGTGCGCGCTTGATGAAGACGACGGTCATCAAAATAAGCACCGAAAGTGTCAACGATAAGGCCAGCGATATATCCAGCAGCCACGGTGGCAGCGGCATAATCAGAACGACAAGGATCAGAACAATACCCAGCGCGAAGCCCAGGTCGCCACGTTTGAGTGATTCGCCCAAACGGTCCATCACACCCGATACGCCTGCAGCAAATGCGCTATTAGGTGTTGTTGCTGGCGATACGGGTTGAGTCAGGCTTTGGTTGGCCGTCGGCGCAACTGCAGCGGTGGCGTTATTCTCGGCCATGGTCGTCCTTCAATCTCGCTCTTTCTCTCTCTGGCGGCGCGTCCGCCGTCAGGGTCTTTAAGCACTTGAAAGCATTGGCAGGCGCATGTGGCGCGCCTTGGCTAAAGCTTACCGCTCCGGGGGCCAGAGTGGGGCCTAGGCGGTTAACAAGTGGTTGAGATGGGCAATATTTGCCGGGCCCACGTGGAGCGACGCTGGGGGATAATATATTATATAAATCAACAGGTTAATAAAATACACCGGCTGCGCTGTGACAATCCGGGAACACGGTCCAGGTTAACACTGCCCAGGTTAAACACCGACAGAGGAACGCCCTAGGCCGCCTCGCCAGTACCCGGTGGGGGTACGGGTACGCCGTCTTGAACATAGGCGTTCAGCTTATTGCGCAAGGTACGAATGGAGATGCCCAAAATCCGCGCCGCATGTGTACGGTTGCCCAGAGTGTGTTTGAGCGTATCAATGATCAAGTCGCGCTCGACGTCAGCAACTGTCCGCCCGACCATGGTACCACCTGCGCCACCGGCGTCGGTACCACCTTCGCCTGATGGTGAAATGTCTTCAGCATGAATTTCGCTGCCATTGGCTAGCAACACAGCACGATGAATCGTGTTTTCGAGTTCGCGCACGTTCCCCGGCCAACGGTGAGCCTTCAGTGCGGCAATCGCATCGGGTGCTACTGTGCGCACGGCCACACCATTATCTTCAGCGCATTTTTCGGCAAAGTGACGCGCCATGGGCTCGATATCGAGGGGGCGGTCACGCAGCGGCGGAATGGCAATCTTCACAACATTGAGTCGAAAATAAAGGTCTTCGCGGAATTGGCCTTTTTTAACAAACTCTTCCATGTTTCGATTGGACGTAGCGATAATGCGGGTATCGATCTTAACGGGTGTGTTCGACCCAATACGCACAATCTCACGCTCTTGAATCGCGCGCAGCAATTTTGACTGTAGCTTAAGGTCCATTTCGGACACTTCATCAAGCAACAGCGTTCCGCCGTTGGCTTCTTCAAACTTACCAATGCGCCGCGCCACAGCGCCGGTGAAGGCACCTTTTTCGTGGCCGAATAATTCTGATTCTAAAAGCTCACCCGGAATGGCTGCGCAATTGACTGGCACAAACGGTTTGTCTTTACGCGGGCTATTACGATGCAGATAACGCGCGACCAATTCTTTGCCAGTGCCAGACTCGCCTGTGACCAAAATCGACGCATGGCTAGACGCAACACGCTTGGCCATTTGCACCACGCGGTCCATGGCTGGATCGCGGTAAACCATGGTGTCGTTTTCGGCGGTGACAGCTTCGAGGACCGCTGCAATCATCTCGGCATCAGGCGGCAGCGGCAAGTATTCTTTTGCGCCAGCCTTGATGGCGGCAACTGCGGCCTTCGGATCATTCTCAATGCCGCAGGCGACAACTGGCGCGTTAATGCGCTCGGTCTGCATCGAGGTGACCAAATTGGCTATATCAAGCCCGACATCAATCATGACCAGGTCGACGCCCTGGCCACTGCGCATGATCTCGAGGGCTTGCGGAATAGAGTCGGCTTGTAGCACCTTCGCGCCGCGCTGAACGGCAATACGGCTGGCGGCACCGATTTGGCCTTGGAGGGTTCCGATAATCAGAAGTCGCATCGCCGCCGCAATCCCTTCGTCACAATCAAGCACCGACACCCAAGAGGGGGTCTGCCGTAGTCTGTTATCAGGTCTGGGAGCGGTTCCGTCAACTTTCTAAGGTGGGGCGGTTTTTCTTAGGTCCCGGGAGGTGGATCGATGTACTGCACCTTGGAATCGGCGGGCAACATGCTGTTGAGGACAATTTCGAGGCGGCGCACGTTATCTTTCCGCGCAATGCTCAAGATCCCGGTCATGAATAACTGCTGGATTAGGG
>JANLSL010000603.1:0-3420 GCA_031362385.1 Alphaproteobacteria bacterium
AAGACTGTGTTCTCAGGGTTTGGGTTGCACAAGTGCGTTCACGAGCGTCTCGGAAAGCCAATCTTGGTAGCGATCCAGCGTCCAACCGCTTTGATCAACCAATATCCTGTAAACGTCACGGCTTGTGTACATCCACATGAGGCGACGCACTTCTTCGAATGTAACACCATTCTTCAATTGCGAACTCCTCTGCAAAGCTTTCAGTCGCTCCTCTTGCATGGCGTAGCGCATATCCTCGAACTCTTGCTCAAGCTTCTTGAGTGCAGGCGAAAAGCCCGCAGCGCCTCGGAGCAAACCTAGTTGAGAGCTTTCGCTTTCATAAATGGCCCGCGCGATATGAGCCGTAAGGGCAATCATTTGGACAGGGTCTGTCACCCCCAACATTAGTTTCTGAGCATCTTTAAAGCGTGGACCAAAAAGTGAGCCCATCATCAAGGCCCGCAAAATACCCTCTTTCGATTTGTAGATAGCGTAGACGCTAGCACCTGAAACCCCAGCCTTCTTTCCAATTTCTGCGATAGTGACCTTGTCTATACCGCGACGCGAGAACAGTGCATTCGCGGCCTTGAGTATAGCCGCCTTGGTCGCCTTAGCGCTCTGGCTACGACGACCCAGGTCATACTTTCGTTTCCTGTGAGTTGACATATTAGATATTGTTTACTATATTTAAATTATCAATTCGTGGACATTGGGTCAACCATGATTTTCAAAGCCTACCTCGATAATATCAAGGCCCAGACTGGTCTTTCCGCAGCGGACTTCAAAAAGAAGGCCGAAGCGAAAGGCTTTCTCTGTAAAGGCAAACTCACCCCCGATTCGAAGGTTACGCAGATCACAAGCTGGCTGAAGGAAGACTACGCTCTCGGGCATGGCGATCTATGCCGTGTTTAAGGGCAAAAAACCCTGACAGAACTCAAATCGGGCAGCCCGCACTTCAAATCTCGATCAATCAAAAATCAACACCCAGGTCGTGTCCAATGAACAAAGGCCCACGCTTAAACCAAGCGATAGCAAAAGCAGCAGTGTTATTCGCCATTGCTACGCTGCTCGTGCTCGCCCTGCTTCATGCTGCAAGCCCTGAATTTGATCCATCTTGGCGTATGGTGAGCGAATACGCCAACGGCGATTACAATTGGCTCCTTTCCCTCATGTTCTTATGCTGGGCGTCCAGTACATGTTGCCTATCTTATGCACTTAAGCCCCACGCCCGTTCGCACGCAGCTTCTGCAGGGATCATTATCCTCGTCGTCGCGGGCCTCGGCGAGGCGATGGCAGCGGTGTTCGATATCAATCACAGCCTTCACTCTTTGGCAGCTTTTTTAGGCATCCTTGGCTTTCCTCTGGCGGCAATGTTGATTGGTATCTTCATGGGAAAAAGTGGGGCTTGGCCTCAGGCGAGACGGGTCATTTTTTGGTTGTCCAACCTCACGTGGGCAAGCGTAGTGCTTATGGCAACCGCCATGGCCGTTCTGTTTATGACATTATCTCAAGCAGGCATTGTAATGTCGGCCAATTCGCAGCCGCTATCCGAGTTGCCTCCAGGCATTATCGCT
Organism: Alphaproteobacteria bacterium; assembly: GCA_031362385.1. GTDB lineage: Bacteria > Pseudomonadota > Alphaproteobacteria > Rhodospirillales > Rhodospirillaceae. The sequence continues at coordinate 1,554 of JANLSL010000603.1, forward strand.
TTCAATGGCTGGGCTAATCGCTTTCTCATCGCGGTGTACTGTGTATGGGTGATTATTGTTGGCTTGCAACTTCGAAAAAGTGAATCAGTTTCAATAATTTAGAGTCTATCGCTCAGAATTTAGATTACGAGATTACGGTGATGGGGTGGACGGCGCCTGCACCGGCATCGCGCTTTTGAGAGCTGTGCCAAGATGGAGGTCGTTAGGCCAACCATCTGAAGGAGCACCGTCCATGGGTAAGGTTATCATCGATTTTTCTGTTGTCACGACCGTTGGCTTGGATCTGGCAACTCCGTGGTGCACTTCAGACCTGAACTCACATTCCGATATCCTGAGAGGCGATAGCTAGCTCCAATGCCTTCACGTCATCAGATATGAGATCGAGCGCTCGGATAAGGGAACTGACACCGGCAATCGGCTGCGGCAAATTGGGCGCTGCTAGGTCGATCATTGCGGGTCTCTAAGCCGTCCAAAAAGCAGGTTAAGCTATGTCACAGAGAGCCGACCCACCCAAGTAATTTCGTCAGCAAGGCTTGCTGTGCATAAGTTCTGTTCTCCGCCTGGTCGAAAACAATGGATCGTGGCGAGCGAAGCACCTCGGCATCTATCTCTTCCCCAGGATGAGCAGGCAGGCAGTGCATGACCAGCGAGGTGGCGGGGGCATGCGCCAGAAGTTCGACCGTCAGCGACCAGGGGCTGAGCGCTGCAACACGGCGCTTTGAATCCCGCTCGTCACCCATCGAGACCCAGGTATCTGTATAAATCACGTCCGCGTTTCGCAGGGCAGCTTTTGGGTCGGCTTCAAAGGTGAAGGAGGACCCCAGGAGGTCGGTGAGTTGCTCGCTTGGTGCAAACTCAGGAGGGCTGGATGCGATCACGCGGAACCCAAGCCGCGAGGCTAGAAGGCTAAGTGATCGGAAGACATTATTGCAATCGCCGAGATAAACAACATTTAAGTCTTGCAGATCGCCGAAATATTCGCGCATCGTCAGCACATCTGCCAGCGCCTGACAGGGATGTTCTAAGTCTGATAGCCCGTTTATAACTGGCACCTCGGACTCGGCGGCCATCGTTACCAGCGTGTCATGCTGGAACACTCGTGCCACAATCAGATCGTAGTAGCGGCTCAGGACCCGAATCTCGTCATATACGTCCGACCGGCTGAAATTGGATGTACGCCAATCGATGTAGGACGATTCCATCGACAGCCGACGCGCCGCAGCTTCGAATGAACAGCGCGTTCGCGTTGAAGGCTTCTCGAAGAGCATAGCTATTGAATAACCCCGACCCAACTCTGCAAACGGCTCGGGACGGGCCTTCATCTCGGCGGCAAGTTCCACTAGCTCAAAGGCTTGGCTCGGCGATAGATCGGCAATAGAAAGAAGTGAAGCGGGTTGGAAGGCTCTTCTCTTGTCCCAGCGCTGTTTGGCCCGGTCAAATGCTTCCGTAGGACTTTTTCTGGACACGCTCAAAGCCTCACCCTCCAATGGGTACATATGCCGCCGGTGTCCGACGGCCTATTCCTGAATAGCTCAGTGCCCTATCGACGCCGCCCCATCAAGGCAAAAGGGGTAGAACGGCAGGGCAATCGGGTGAATGAGTGCGTGACAAGACCAGTTCCAGAAAATAAACGAAGACGAGGTCCGCGCATTAATGCCACGCGATTGATTCAGGTGTGAGTTCAGGTCTGAAGTGCACCACGGAGTTCGCCGAACATGATCTCGTAAGGAGATCGGTATGCTGCACCGCAAAATGATCGACGACCCTGCGGTTGGTATAGCCATCAAAATTCCATCAGATGATGGTGGTGATGGACGCTGCACTGCAACACACGCTGGTTGTCGCTCAGGCGTCACACCGGCACCGG
>JANLSL010000524.1:0-1637 GCA_031362385.1 Alphaproteobacteria bacterium
CAGACGTTTACGCTGCTGACAGCCTCTTCGATTGCGGGGCTAAATAATCAAACCTGCACGGTTGATGTGCAAGAAGGCCCTGGTACTGGTTGCTTTGCGCTTTCTGACAATTCGCCGGTTTTCGTTCGTTCGTCGGCCACAGTCAGCGCGACATCGGTAACCTTACGTGTCCAACGACAGCTCTATTCCTCAATTGCGCAAACGTCAGAAGAACGCGGTCTGGCAGCCTTTTTTGACCGCGCAGTTGCTTTAGGCAGCAATCCGCAAGGCTTTATATCCCTCCTCGACCAACAAACCGAAAGTGAAGCGCGCGCCACATTCTCAGGCCTGAGCACAGACCTTCCCACCGCCGCCCAAACCTGGGGAGTGTTGGCCGGGCAGACCATCACAAATACATTATCACCCTGGCTTGAGTTAGCGCCCATCGATAGCCCGCAAGGCCAATGGCGCGCCTGGGGCAGCTTGTTTGCGCGCACCGGCGAGAACGGGCCCAAGGTAAATAGTGATAGTTTTGATTACGACATTAAAGGCGCAGTCACGGGCGCAGACTATGCCATCGCTGACGGGTCGCGCATTGGGGTCATGGCTGCGCGCGCTGACGGTGAGACGCAATTTGTGGCAGGCCCTGCGCGCGGCAAACTGAGCAGCACCACGCTCGGGATCTATTTGTCACAAGCAACATCGGCATGGCGTTTTGGGGCGGGCGTGGCCACCGTTGACGGAAAAGTACGCACCACCCGTGTTCAAACCATCGGTGCCGTCGCAACAACTTTGGCGGCCCAGGGAGATACGAGTGGCGAGAGCGCCTTTGTGCAAACGAGTTACGCGATGGGAACTGAACACTGGCTCTTTAAACCAGGGGCGAGTTTAACCTATGTGCGCGCGAAAGTTGGCGCATTAAACGAAGGGGGCCTTGGTCTGACCACACAATCTGCGCGCGCCACCAGCTTGCGCGGTGATGTAGGCCTGCGGGCCATCGCCAAGCCAGGACCAGTGCATATTACACTGGCAACATTTTGGTCACAAAACTTCAAAGGCAACACCCGCACCACGCGCGCCAGCATTGCTTCACTGCCCGGCAGTGACTTCACCATTACCGGCCGGGCTGAAAAACGCGGCTGGCTGAACACACAGGCAGGTGTGAACATCGAAATCATACCCGGCATGATGGCGCGCATCGGCTGGTCAGGCATACTGAATGATAAGCTTGGCGGCCATACCGGCTCGGCTGGCGTTTCATATCGTTGGTAAAATGAACCAATCCGTCGATTCGATAATGCCCGCTTTCTTGGCGACGATGCGCAGCGTCGTCGGCGATGACGGCGTCAAAACCACGGCTGATGACCTTACTTATTACAGCCACGACCTCTTTTTCTGGGACGGCCACATAGAGCCTGTGGCGATCATACGCCTCTCTGCGCGCGAACACGTACCAGCCATTGTGCGCACTGCAATAGCGCACGATATGGCGATTTATATTCGTGGCGGCGGGATGTCATACACCAATGGCTACGGCCCAACCACGGCACATAGCATTGTGCTTGACTTGAGCGGCCTTAATCGAATCATTGAGGTTGATCCCATCAACCGCTTTATTACCGTCGAGGCTGGCTGCACCTGGGCGCAAGTCATCGAGG
>JANLSL010000627.1:0-3400 GCA_031362385.1 Alphaproteobacteria bacterium
AGCGTTCACACCTTATGAACCATTTTCCGGCATATAGAGACACAACCCGCGAGAAGGCCTAGCGATTGTTCCAACGTCCGTTGGTTGCAACGACCGGGTCCCACGGAGAGAGAATGACCGCGACCCAAACCACGAACGCCCCTTCGCAGCCGAAATCTTTCGCGCCGCAATCTTTACGCGTGCTGTTGTTCGAAGACAGCGCCATGGATGCTGCGTTGATTAAGAAATTTTTGCAAACTGCTGGCGTGCAGCCGACTAATATTTTTCATACCGACTCTATTCCCTCAGCCCTGCAAGTGCTGACGCGCGAAAACGTCGACTTGTGCCTGACCGATTATTACCTGCGCCCCCATACCGGCTTTGACCTGATGGACGAAGCGCGGCGCTTTGATTGCAATGTGCCGTTCATTGTCCTGACCGGCATGGACGACCGTGCGATTGACGAAGGTGCTTTGAAACGTGGTGCGTATGATTTCTTGATCAAGGGCGACCTGACGGTTGAAGGCCTGGAGCGTTCAATGCGCTACACGCTCAACCGCCACCACCGTGAAGCAACACTGGCCAGAGCGGCAGAGTATGATTCACTGACGGGACTGCTGAACCGCGCCACATTCTTAGAACGCCTTGTGAGCGCGATTGATGATAACCGCCAACGCAGTGGTTCGGTTGGGCTGTTGCATCTCAACTTGAACGGCATGAAAGCGCTGAACGAATCACGCGGTCATAAAGCAGGCGACGAGATCTTGAAGTCGATTGCGGCCAAGCTGACAGGCGTCAAGCGCCCGTCTGATGCGGTGGCGCGCGTGGGCGGCGATGATTTCGTGTGCATCATCACCGAATTTTTGTTGCCCAAGCACGGCATGGTCATTGCGCAAAAGATGATGGATGCGGTTTCAGGCGATCACACCACGCGCGATGGCTCGCACTTTGTCAGCTGCGCATTTGGCTTGGTGGCCGAGACGATTTCACGTCACGGCAGCCCCGCGACCGCCGAGTTGTCTGAACGCATGATTCAATTGGCCAGCCGCGCCATGTACGAGGCTAAGCAGCGTTCACGCCGCAGCGGCCAATCCGAACTGATCATGGGCCACCTCGGCCACGACCGCGTTCACTAATCTGTGTTGCGACCTTAGCGTTTGGGCTGGTGGCGGGACATGGCACCCACCAATTTCCAATCTGCGCCTTCGCGCGTCCAGACATGGATATTCTCGAACGTCTCATCGACCGGGCTGCCATCTGGCTTCACGGTGCGATGATTCTCATAATAAATCACCGCGGTATTGCCTGACATCGTGAAGTCAGTCAGTTGCATGGTGAGCTTTTCTTTGGTCTGCCCCACCATCCGTTTAGAATCTTGCTTCAAGCCCGCCACCGCTAAGGGCTTAGCCGCACTGGGCGGCCAGCCAACATAATTGTCCGAGGTGTTCTGGATATAATACTCAAGGTTGCCGTTAGCGCGGTTGCCATAAATCGCCTGCTCTTTAGTCCAAATCGCATCGCGTACTTTGGCCTTGTCGTCGGCAGTCTGGGCAAAAGCTGATGCCCCCAAAACACAAATGGCGAGTGCGGCAAGGGTCATGGTGCGTGCAGGGAGGAACATGGGGCGGTCCTTTTGTATGAGGGTGAATAAATTCCAGGGTATTCTGACGCGCGGTCGTAAGAGCTGTAAATGCCCATTCTGGCATATGAATAAACATTGATTTTGCTGACTGTCCCTGGCCTAAGATAGCTCCAGTCGCAGGGCGGTCGGCAGGATGGCCGCCGTTGGGAATGTCGACGAACCCTGGAGGAAAATTCATGTCAATCGATCCATATCTGGTACTGGTCTATATCCACGTTGTGCTGTTTGTGTATTGGCTGGGCGGTGACCTTGGCGTTTACGTCACTTCAAAATTTGTTGCCGACCGTAAACTCAGCATAGAAGAGCGCTTTCGCTTTATGAGCGCCCTGATGGTATGCGACATGGGCCCGCGCACAGCGTTGATTCTTCTGGGGCCCGTGGGTTTAGAAATGGCCCGCATTGTCGGTGTGATTGACGTCAGCCCCGCCATTGGCGGCATCGCCTGGTTGTTGGGGTTCATCTGGCTGGGGTTGAATTGGTGGATGTTCTACAACGACCGCCACCCCAACACGCCAAAACTGCGCACCGTTGACCTCTATTTGCGCTACCTGCTCATTTCAGCAATTGCCGCAGTTACGATTTATTCCGTGGCCAAAGGCGGACCTGTGAACCAAACCTGGATGCAGGTTAAATTGCTGATGTTCGCGGCCGCGATCTCGCTTGGCGTTTATTTGCGCACTGAAATCACCCAATGGATTATTGGCTTTGGCATGGTGCGCCAAGGTGGCGATGCCGCCGATAAGGGCAACACCATTATCGAGCAGTCCCTCGTTCGTTCGCGCCGTGCGGCTTTGGTGTTGTGGTTCGCCGTCGCAGTGGCAGCATTCTTGGGCAAAGTGAAACCGTTCTAAAACCTGTACCGGCGATCAATCCGTTTTCCAGATGATGCCACACACGCATGGCTGACACCCCTTCGCATGGAACAATTGCTGCGGGCCAAGCGGCGCTGGCGCAGGGCGATGTCAATCAAGCACTGAGATATTTTATCGACGCACTGACGACCGCGCCAGACAACCCAGATGTACGCCGCGCATGTTTTGCAACGTTAGGAGTGCTCGACGGCTATAAGCTGCCGCAAAAGTTCACCACGTTGCTGTCAGAGTGTGCAGGTGACCCCGCCATTGATCCGGCACATCTACCGCGCATTGCCCGCAATATTTTGGCGCGTGATGCCCGCTGGGCTGTGTTTGAACCCGACGCTCCAGACTCAGGGTGGTTCTATACCGCACCATTGCTGTTGGCTGCGCTTGAGCGAGCCACCGTCACAGATGAAATTCTCGAGCACCACCTTACTCGCGTGCGTCGGCACCTTGTCATCGCAACAGCGCGCGATGGAACATCTTTGGTACTGGGCCAATATCCGCGCTTTGGGGCAGCTTTGGTCCGTCAATGCCTGGCGACACGCCACATGTGGGCCGAACAATCAGACGAACGTGCAGCGCTAGCGCGTGTTCTGAAAGACGATAGAGTCAGCGACACGCACAAAACCCACATTCGTTGCCTTTACGAACCATCTGATGAGGTTGATGCCGCTCGTGCAGATGCGAACGCCTTGGGTGCTGCTCTTCCACAACTGACCGCCCTGGACAACGACACGTCACGCAAAGTTAAAGCCCAGTATGAAAGTTTTCCATATCCGCTGTGGCGTGACACCGCGCTAAACCAGCCGTTGTCGTGGGCGGAAATGATCGCACACTTTATTGAAGCCCCCGTCGCGCCCATTCCAATGCCAGAAGTACCCGAAGTCCTGATTGCAGGCTGTGGCACAGGGCGCTCAGC
>JANLSL010000631.1:0-5452 GCA_031362385.1 Alphaproteobacteria bacterium
ACAAGAGCCCCACGCGGTACTGCCCTCCGCCACGCTAGATGAAGCGGCGCGCCAGAACTTTATCAATGAGCTCGGCAAACACGTTCTCAACGACATCACGCCCGGCAATAAAGCCGTTTACGAAAAGCATGTGCTGCCTGCTTTTCAACGCAAGAATGGTCGCGCCCCTGCTGACCGGCATGAAATCCGTAAAGAAATGATCCGCCAACCCTATTATCAAATGAGCAGTTCGTTTCAACGCACCATTCAAGAAATGATGTGGAATGCGGTTGACGAGAGCATTCAACGCCAATTGCCGACATTGATCGAAACCGCAAACTCGATTGCAAATGGTAAAACCAAAGGCTCGCTCAATCTCGACCCGCATTTCGAGATGCCCGCTTACATCAAACATAACGACAACCACGCCACCCCCGGTGGATATTCAGCTGACCTGGTGCCCGACGATGTGACGGCTGGCGCGCTCTATGACAACGGCGCATTCATCTACACCCAAGGCCTGTTTGGCGCGCGCATGGATGGTATTGGAAAGGCAGCGGGGTTGATGATCAAGCAAACCCGACCCGACCTGAAACCAAAAAAGATTCTCGATGTCGGCTGCACAGCAGGTGGCTCAACCGGCGGGCTCGCCATGATGTTTCCAGATGCAGAAGTGCATGCGATTGATGTCGGACCAGCGCTGTTACGCTATGCCCATGCACGCGCGGAATCGTGGGGCATTCCAATTCACTTTCATCAAATGAACGCAGAGCAAATGACCTTCGCCGATAATAGCTTTGACCTGGTGTGTTGCTTGGCCACACTACACGAAACATCACGAACCGCGACCTCGCACATTTTCAAGGAAGCCTACCGTGTATTGAAACCAGGCGGGCTGTTCCTCTGTTCAGAATTGCCCCCCTATAAGGGTGTCGATGCGTGGACTCAGTTTGTGCGTGATTGGGATACCTATAATAACAACGAGCCGTTTTGGGGCACCCTTCACGAGTTGGAACTCAAAGAGATCGCAGGTGCCGCGGGCTTCGAAGCTGGCAAATATTTCGAAGGCTATGGCCCCGGCGTTGCTCAAGCTAACGCGTTGAACACCGCCGTTGAGGTTGAGAATAAAAAATTTATGGGCTCGACCCGTGGTGGCGGCCAAGCGTGGTATGCTGGCGCTTCGAAGTAGACGGGGCCTATGACAAAACTGAAATCCGGCCTGGGCATTCAAACGCCGCGCGTCGCGCAAGGGACGCGGCCACGCTATTTCGATGATGCAAGTATGGACCAGATGCATGCGATGATTTTAGCATTGGCCGCTGAGATATCGGTTTTGTTTGACAGGTTTGATGCCGTTGAACGCATTCTCGATCAAAAAGGTGTGCTCAAGCGCGCCGACTTGGAAGCCTGGAAACCAGACGAGACCTCAGAAGACGAACGTAAAGCTAAGCGTGATGCCTTGATCAAACGATTGTTTCGCTCGGTTCATGAAAAGCGCGCAGGCCTAGAGCAGGGGTAAGTAATGAATAAAATTGTGCATGCAGCGATTATCGTCTTGGTGATGGGTGCATGGGGGTGCGGCGCACACGTTGCAGCTGCGCAAGACAATGCAAGGGCGGTTAAGGAAGCTGAAGATATGATCGCCTTTGGCGGACGCATGATTCTCAATAACTCAAAAAATAAATTGCTGGGTGGGGCAGCGGGTGAAATCAACACGACTGACTCGTCATTTGAGGACGTGGTCATCGCCGGGGGCTCAATCTCCATGCAAGGCGGCACTGCGAAAAGCGTAAAAGCTGCTGGCGGCAAAATCGACCTAGGAATTAGTGTCGCGAATAATCTGAGCCTTGCCGCAGGGCAAGTGATCCTGAATGACGGGATGAAAGTGGGCGGAGATACCGAGATTCATGGTGGTATGGTTGATGTGCAAGGTGCCTATAAAGGTGATGTTGAAATTGAGGGCGATAAAGTTTCCGTCGGGGGCACCATTGATGGCAACCTGACAATTGCAGCAAAAACTGCACTGATTGCACCCGGCACTATTATTCGTGGAAACCTCAAGGCCCCTGAAGGAACTGAGATTCCAGATGATGTGACGATTAGCGGGACGCGGAAAGTCGGCGGAAGCGCGCGGATAAAGGCTGTCGCGCCGTCGCCGCCGGTACCACCTGAAGCCACCGTGCCGCCCGTTCCACGCATTGAACGCGATGATGACGCTGACGCGACGGCTGAGAAGATACTCGACGATATTGGCGCAAAAAAGTCAGTCAGCGATGCATTGAAGAATGCTGCACAGAAGGCTTCAAAGATTCACGACAAAGATGAAAGCGCTGGTCTCATTTCACCTTCGCCGATGGGAATGCAATCGTGGTTAACAGTTTTAGTAACCCTTGCAGCATGTGGCGCTTTAGCACTGGGCATTGCCCCGCAATTCGTGGCGCGCGCAGCTGAACGGTTAGCGAAAGAACCGCTGCCAAGTTTTGGGATCGGTGCAGCCAGCTTGGTTGCCATTCCGGTCGCGCTGACCGCAGTGGGCATCACCATCATTGGCATCCCATTCGCCGTTTTAGGAGCCGCCGCCTATGCGATTGGAATTGGCTTAGGCTTAATCGCGCTGTGCCTGTGGGGCGGCTTGATGGTGCGCACGCTGGCGAACCAACCCGGCCAAGAGACACGAGTATCAAAATTGGTAGGCTGGACCCTGATGGGTTTTCTAGCGCTTGCGTTAATTGGTGCGGTTCCTTTTGTTGGCCGCATCATTCAGATTTTGGCAATTACAACCGGCGCTGGCGCGGTGTTGTCGAGCGCATGGGCGCTGCGCAGCAAATCAACATCAGTACCTGGAACATAGTATGGCGCGCCCGCATATCGAGTTTGTCCAAGCGCAAGTCCTGCCCTGGAAGAATTTGGGTACAGAGTCATCACGGCCAGGTGCGCAAGCCAAATCGCTTTCATTCGACCCCGAGACCCGCGCCGCCACTGTTATTATGAAATATCCCAAAGAGTGGGATATGCCCATAGCGCATTACCTGGACAGCGATGAAGAGTTCTATGTGATGGAGGGCGCGCTGTGGATTGGCAGTGTGGAGTACACCAAGGGCGATTATGCATATTTGCCCGCCGGGATGCCGCGCCCGAGTATGCACAGCACCGCTGGCGCAACAGTCATGACGTTCTATGAAGGTAGTCACCGCACTGTATATGGTGAGGCACCTTTGGGTTTGTATGACCCTGCGCGCCTGATTGCTAAAATTGCGAGTGAGAAAATGCCCTGGGGTGACCCTAGCGACCCGATTGTCGCCGCCACAGCCAACGGTGCAGGGCGTAAACTTTTACGCCAAGACCCCCAGAACGGGGAACGCACCTGGTTGTTGCGCTTTGGGCCCGATGATCCAAAGAAAATGACTCACGGTCGGATTGAAACACATCCCGTCGTCGAAGAGGTGTTTTTAATCGAGGGTGAAATCTCCATGCCCTACGGCACACTTAAACCAGGGGCATATTTTTGGCGACCGCCACACATTGAGCACGGGCCCGTGGGCACACGCAAAGGTCTGTTTGGGCTATTCCGCTGCAAAGGCGGGCCACTGACAACCCATTGGTCAGAACACGAAGTGCCGATTGAGTGGAATCCTCGCTACACGCCTACCCTGCCGCCCCATATTATAGAGCTGGCGACAGCGGCCTATGACCCGGCGCTGTGCTACTAGCCTGCACATATATTAGAGTCGCAGAAGAACGTATCCCTCGCTAGGGTAGCTCCATCATTATTCTCGAGGGGGATGCATGGCGGCCAAAGATGCGACCATCAAAAAGGGCTTCGTCAACGTCGGCACTGGCCAAGTGCACTACCGAATTGCAGGCTCCGGCCCGCCGATTATTCTGCTGCATGACTCGCCACGCTCGTCGGTATTGCATGTTCCGTTGCTGAAGGAATTTGCCGACCAATTCACTGTCATTGCCATCGATACTCCCGGCTATGGCAACTCAACGCCGCTTGATCACGGGCGACAACTTGAGATCTCGGACTTTGGCACGGCGCTGGCCGAGACAATTGCAGCTTTTGGCGTTCAACGCTGCCCGGTGTATGGCTTTCATACCAGTTCAAAAATCACTTTGGCATTTGCGGCCAAGCACCCCGAACGTGTGGCGGTGGCTATTCTTGATGGTGTGTCGCTGCCACCCGGTGGCGCAGACCCCGCGTTTATTAAGAGCTACATGAAACCGTTTACGGTGACAGATTCAGGCAGCTACCTCGCTGAAGAATGGACGCGGGTTTTAGATTTTCAACGCTGGTTCCCGTGGTTTGCCAAAACCAAAGAAGCCCGCCTGCCAATGCCAGGAAAGGATCTTGGCGCGCTGCACGAATACAGCATGGACTTGTTCATGGCGGGCCCGCATTTCTCGGACGCCTATGCCGGTGCCATGCGCTACGTCGCTTTGCCGGTGATCAGTACATTAAAAGCGCGCACCATTGTGATGGCGCGCCAAGATGACGTGCTGCATGCTTATTTGGCTGCCCTGCCTAGCACGCTGCCGACAGGCGTAACCAAGGAGAGTTTGCCACCGGACCGCGATAAATGGAAAGCGCGGTTACGGGAGATTTTTAATGAGTACGCCGACTTCAAAGGGGCTGCGAATTTCACACCGCCCGATCCCTTGAAACAGCCTGGCCATGCCGGAACAGTCACGCGGGGCTATGTCAATTTCCCCCATGGTCAGGTTTTGGTGCGCCGTGCCGGGACAGGCCCAGGGACGGGGGCCGGCAAGCCCATCGTGTTTCTTTCTGATCTGCCAGGCTCGGCACGACAAGACGAAGACCTCTTGCTGGCGTTGGCCAAAGATCGGCCGGTTTATGGTATCGATCTTCCTGGCTGTGGTGAATCAAGCCCGCTGGCACAACCTACGCCACAGGCCTATGCCGATACCATTGCCCGCACGATTGAATCGCTGGGGTTAGGCCAAGTTGATCTTATCGCCGAAGGAATGAGTACGCCGCTGGCGGTGTGTTTAGCTGCATCGCACAGCGGCCTGATCCGGACATTGATTCTAGATGCGCTCACAATGGCTGAGCGCGATGTGCGCACCGAAATGCAAATCAATTACTGCCCAGATTTACGGCCCACCCGCGAAGGAGCGCATCTTCATAAAGCATTCCATATGCTGCGCGACCACCAAGCACAGTGGCCGTGGTATGATGGTGCAGCCAGTGCTATTCGCAAAATCAAACCGCATGTTGAAGGCCAAAGGCTTCATGTGCGGTTGATTGAAACTTTAAAGCAGCACGACAATTATTCTAACGCGATTCTCGCAGCATTGGATGTGGATGTGGCGGCATTGCTGCCATCAGTAAGCACGAAGTCAGTGATCTGCACATCTGAGAACGATGTGCGCTATGCCAAAACCGAACAGGCCGCAAAGCTTTTGAAAAACGCCACAACGATACCCGACCGGACCCAGTTGACGAACGCGC
>JANLSL010000647.1:0-12362 GCA_031362385.1 Alphaproteobacteria bacterium
CGTCAGTGACGTGGTGAAGGAAGGCGATGTCGTGAAAGTGAAGTGCCTCGGCGTTGATGATCGCGGCAAGGTGAAGTTGTCGATGAAGCGTGTCGACCAGGCCACCGGTCAAGACATCGACACACCGCCTGCGGCTTAATCTTTGGTGGGGCATTTTCCAAATTGATCCTCTTGGACCAAGCGGAAGACCACTTCTCGGGAAAATGCCCCTATGAGCCTTAGTATACCTAAAATTATCGCCCACCGGGGATCGCCGCGCGAGGCGCCAGAAAACACTCTGGCGTCCTTCCGCCGGGCGAAGCTGTCTGGTGCGCGCTGGGTTGAGTTTGATGTTGCTTTGACGCAAGACTCGCGCCCAGTGATTTTTCACGATGATGAACTTGGGCGCACATCTGACGGAAGCGGCCTGTTAGCTGAAACTGATTTCGAGACCGTCAAACATCTTGATGCCGGGTCATGGTTTGACCGCCAGTTTGCGGGCGAGCCGATTCCGACACTGGAAGAAACTCTCGAGCTGCTGGCCGAGTTGGGCTTAGGCTTCAACATGGAGCTGAAAACTGATGCTGGCCGTGAGGCCGAGTTGGCTAAAATTGCCATCCTCCTCACACGCGAAATGTGGACAGACCCGTTGCCAACACCCCTGATCTCAAGTTTTTCACGTACCGCTGTGGCAGCCGCACGCGAGATTGCCCCTGAATGGCCTATGGATGTGATTTATGATCGTATCCCGACTGAATGGAAAGATGACGCCAAGTCCCTCGGCCTCACTGCCATTGGCGCTAACCATAAACACCTGACCCGCGAGCAAGTGATGGAGGTCAGGGGTTTTGGGTTGAAACTCAGCACCTACACAATCAATGAAATTGAGCGGGCGACAACGTTGTTTCAATGGGGCGTCGACAGCGTTTTTACCGATGTGCCGGGCGACATGGTTAAGCGTTTTGGAAATGACTAAAGTTGATAATGCGCGCAAAGCCCGCCAAACTCCTCGCTATTTCAAGGGTTTCTTGGTTCGGCGGGTATTTAAGCCTATACTTAAGCACTTAAGATAAGGGACACCGACGTGAAGGCACTGAACTCGATAGTAATGTCTGGCGCCGAAGTTTTGCCGCTGATTGAAGGCGGCAAAGGCGTGAGCATCTCCACCGGCGCCAGTTCAGGTGCGTGGGCTGCTGCGGGCGGCGTTGGAACATTTTCTGGCGTCAATGCCGACTCCTTCGACACGCATGGCAAAGCCATTCCCCAGCTTTATCACGGCCGTACCCGACATGACCGACATGAAGAGCTGGTGAAATACGCCATTGATGGTGGCATTACCCAAGCCCGCATCGCGCATGAAACGCGCGGCAATGCAGGCGCTTTGCATATCAACGTTCTATGGGAAATGGGCGGTGCGGAACGCGTGTTGACTGGCGTATTAGAAAAATGCCGCAACATCGTCCACGGCATTACCTGTGGTGCTGGCATGCCTTATCGCCTGGGCGAGATCGCGGCAAAATACGGCCTCTATTATTATCCGATCATTTCATCAGGCCGCGCGTTTCGCGCATTGTGGAAGCGCGCTTACCATAAATTCTCTGAGCTCTTGGGCGGCGTGGTTTATGAAGACCCCTGGTTGGCGGGTGGCCATAACGGTTTGTCTAACTCTGAAGATCCACGCGTTCCAGAAGATCCCTATCCGCGCATCGTCGAACTGCGCAAGGTGATGAACGAAGCAGGTTTAGAGCGCACACCCATTATTATGGCGGGTGGCGTGTGGTGGCTGTCGGAGTGGGAACACTTTCTGGACAACCCCGAAGTTGGCCCAATCGCGTTTCAATTTGGAACGCGGCCATTGCTCACGAAGGAAAGCCCGATTTCAAGTTACTGGAAGCGCAAGCTGATGGAACTTAAATCCGGTGACGTTCTGTTGCATCGCTTTAGCCCCACCGGATTTTATTCATCGGCCGTGCGCAATACCTATCTCAATGAACTTGAGCAACGCAGCGAGAGGCAGATTCCATTCTCGGTCGAACAGGTCGGCGAGCACACGGCCCCGTTCAATGTGGGCCTGCGTAAGAAAGAAGTTTATGTTGCGCCGCACGATAAGGAACGCGGCGACGCGTGGCGTTCCTTAGGCTTCACCGAAACCATGAAAACCCCTGATTCAACGCTGATCTTCACAACGCCAGAGCGGGCCGAGGAAATTCGCGGCGATCAAACTGCCTGCATGGGCTGCTTGTCAGCATGCGCATTTTCAAATTGGTCGCAAAGTGAAGACGGAACAACCGGGCGCAAGGCGGACCCGCGCAGTTTCTGTATTCAGAAAACCCTGCAAAACATTGCTCATGACGGCAACATTGATAACGAACTTATGTTCGCCGGGCACAACGCCTACCGCTTTGGCCTGGATCCTTGGTACAAAGACGGCTTCATCCCATCGGTCAAGCAACTGGTCGAACGCATTACCACGGGGTGGTAGTATCCTATTTGCGGTCTTACTCGCCTTCCCAATAGTCGGTTGCCGTCTCCAGGCGACCAATAAAACGAATGGTTTCAGGCTTGCCATCGATCTTTGATGGGAACTGAGCGGCCACGCCGAACTTCCCCGAATCAGGGTATTCAGCTATTTCCGGTGACAACATCGTGCTGACGGCTAAAAATTTAAGCTCGGCCGTTTCAGACGTATTGATAATTTGATGCGCGGTTTCAGGCCCGCCGGGTGGACAGGAAATAAAGTCTCCCTGTTTGATCGCGTGCTTTTTATCACCAATGCGGATTTCGCCGGCCCCTTCCAAAACAAAAAACATCTCTTCGTTGACACGGTGGCTGTGAAACGGGAACGCGCGCTTACCTGGCGGAATCACGGTTACGTTATAGCCAAGCTTTTGGGCGCCAATTTTTGAGCCCGCCTGACCAAGGCGGGCTTTGAAATGCGCGCGCGCTTTCAGGGCGCCGGGGTAATGAACGCCGTGACCAAAGTCGTTGTAACTCAGATCAGCAATATTTATGATCGGATGAGCCATCAGAGCCTTTTTGTATGTACATCAGCTTTGAATCAGCTTGGCGATTTTGCCATATTCGTTTTCAAGTATCGAATAAATCACCGACGACCACCACTTGCCGCGTGCTTGGCCTACTTCGCGTAACATGCCTTCGCGCGCCATTCCTAACTTTTGCATAACGCGAATTGATGCTTTGTTTTCAGGGCTGCATTGGGCAAGAACACGGTGCAATTTAAGCTGAGTGAATGCCGCACCGACAAGGGCCGCACCCATTTCAGAGGCATATCCCTGCTTCCAAAGTTTGCGGGCAACGCCAAAGCCAATTTCTCCCTGCCGCTGAATCGGGTCAGTCATTCGCAAGACAGCTTCACCAACCACAATCCCGGTGTCTTTGCGCGCCGCTGCAAGATAATAATTAATTCGCGGCTTGATCGATTGTTCCTGAACGGCCCACAGGATGAGAGCTGAAATTTGCTCGGCGGTTGGGGGCTCAGTCGCATGATGCTCCCAGTATGATGGGTCGCCCACGTTATCAAAAACAACTGCGGTATCCGTCGTCGCATACTCGCGAATCACAAGGCGCCGCGTGGTGATGGGTAAACTGAGGACTGGTAAGCTCGGTAATGCTGACATGTGCGCCAGCATATCACGATACGTAAATTGTTCGAAGAGTTAGCGTGTCAAAAAGCGACTGATAAAATCATCGACCGCCGCAGCGGCCAACCCTTTGGACTGAAGATCAGCCCGGATCGCGCGCATATCGACAAATGGATAATTATGCACCGTCGCTGGTTTGGTGCCTTGAACGTTGACAATACGAAAATCGAAATCTCGCGCCGCACTTTTAAAAACCTCATAGGCGAGAATTTGATCGACCTCATTATTGGGCGTGAAAGTCAAAACCTTAGGCTTAAGGGCATAAAGTTGTGCAGGCACAACATCTTCAGCCGCGGCAATAATCAGCTCATCACCCACCTGGCAGGTGCGCGCCGCCGCACCGTTCAGCACACAACACCGCGACCCCGGTTCACCAAAAATAACGTAGGTGGAAAGCCGCGCGCCGGAGTTTTTGTTCCAGACGTCGACAAATTCAGTAGGGTAAATGCCTGCGGCTTGGCAATGGTCGGGGTCCAGGGTGATGGAGCCGTGGTAGTGCAGATCAGCCATGGTCACGCGAATCCCGTGCAGCTTGGCGCGAATCACCCGAGGCATGACGCGACTCCAATTTATGGTGCAGTGCGAAAGCGGCGGTAACATAGGCCTAAAAACCGACCCGTCTACGTGGAAATATGCTGAATCTGAGCTTCATTGCCCTTGAAATCTGAGAGGTTTCCAGTCAAACCATCAGAACATTCCATGAACATGTAATTTGGCCCGCGATGTCAGGTCAGACCCGCCTTAGTCCAAAAACACCACACACTAGAGGAAAGTCGAGTGCCTTAAGTTCGGCTGCGCGGCGGACCCCCGGGCAAGCTTGGAGTGGTGCTGGCTCTCATACCGCGCTGTTTGATCCAGCCGCAATAACTGCAGCCGTGACGCGTGGGGTTTGTCGGTGGTTAGAAGATTCAGGATTCATCACGCTGCGCGAATTCAAGCTGGGCACCGGGCGGCGCGCTGACGTTGTCGGGCTCAACGCCGATGGCGTGCTGGTCATGGTCGAGGTCAAAAGTACGCCAGGTGATTACCGCAGCGATACAAAATGGCTAGAGTACGTCCCCTACTGCGATGCCTTTAGCTTTGCGGTTCCGCCAGAATTTCCATGGCAGATTTTACCGTCAGATTGCGGCGTGGTTATTGCTGATGCTCATTCGGCGGTGGTGGTACGTCATGCCGTACGGAAAAAATTACACCCATCACGGCGCAGGGCTTTGACGTTGCGATTTGCCTTGGCCGCCGGCCAGCGTCTTTCAACACTATTAGATCCAAGAATATAGAAACTCAGCCGCAGGCAAGGCCGATGATTCGACTATAATTGTCGAGCTCGACATTCAAGCGCTGACCATTGCGATCTTGCGATTGACGATCACCAGGATGAACAACACGGTAAGGTGCCGATAGGCTTTCTTCGCGCAAAAATTGCCCCGACGTTGGCAGCGGCTTGCCCTTTGCGACAAACACCATGCCCAGGGCTGGCACTAAGACATGACCACGGCAGCCGACCAAATATTCTGGCAACACGGGTTGGCGGATCACTGGTGGCGGAAGTGATCCACCCAATATCGCTGGCATAGCACTTGTGGCGCTAGGGCCCGGAAAAATTGTTCCATTGCCGCCGCACCCAGCTACGCCAAGTGCCAGACCCGCACTAAGAAAAATGGAAGACCGAGAAAGACGCATCATGTGCATTACTTTGATCGTGTATTTAAGGCGGCGATAGTGGCCGTTGTGGAGTATGACGGCATCAGTTCTGCAAGCAAGACTTTGCCGCCATAGCTTTCGACTAAATTACCGCCCACCACTTTAGCACGATCATAGTCGGCACCCTTGACGAGAACATCAGGCCTGATCGCTTCAATCAGGGCCAGGGGTGTATCTTCGCCAAAAATAACAACCAGGTCGACATGGGCGAGCGACGCCATAACTGTGGCGCGCGCAGCTTCGGTTTGGGCAGGCCGTCCTACGCCTTTTAAGCGGCGGATCGACGCATCAGAATTGAGGCCAACAACCAAGCGATCACAGGCGTTTTTGGCTTGAGTAATAAGGGAAATGTGTCCGGGGTGCAGAAGGTCATAACAGCCATTGGTAAAGCCAATTTTACGCCCTTCCCTGCGCCACACGGCAAGGCGCGACAGTGCGGTGGGCAGGTCGGCAAACTTGGCTTCAGCCGGAAGCATTTCTTGGCGCAGCAATGCCGCAGAAATATCGTGAGTCGTGGCAACCGCAGTTGAGTGCCGACCAACAACAACACCCGCCGCAATGTTAGCCAGACGCGCCGCGTCAGCCAGGGGCACGTTGGCCGCCATCGCCACGGCCAGAACAGCAACCACCGTATCACCTGCGCCCGTAACGTCGGTCACTTCGCGCGTTTCGGCGGGGAGATGAATGAGCGTGTCGGCCGTGACAAGCGTCATACCCTCGCCTGAGCGCGTTACCAAAATTGCGCCAGCCTCAACATCTTTGCGTAGTTTTTGCGCAGCAGAAACCAGCGCTTCTTCCCCCACTATAGGAGCATTAACCGCTTCTTCGATCTCTGCGCGATTTGGCGTAATGAGTGTAGCACCCAGGTAGCGCGCATAATTATTGCCCTTAGGATCAACAATCACCGGTATGCCCGCCTTGGCAGCCGTCGAAATAATACGCGCCGCTAATCCGCCCGCAAAAATACCTTTGGCGTAGTCTGAAAGAACAACCATATCCACCTGACCAACCTGCGCAGATACCGTGCGCAAAATGTCGTCTTCATCAGCGGGAATAATCGGCTGCACTGTTTCGCGATCAGCACGCAAAAGGTGATGCCCATCAAGCGTAAAGAACCGATTCTTAATCGTGGTTTCACGCTGCCGACTGACCCGCAAAAATGGCTCGACAGCAGGCATGGTCGCCAACATCTCGGTCACTTCTCGTCCCGCACGATCATCGCCGATCACCGAGACAAACAAAACTTGCGCACCCAAAGCCACCAAATTGCGCGCGACGTTTCCCGCACCGCCTAGCTCGCGGCTTTCGCGGGTAATGCGCAAAACCGGAACCGGCGCTTCAGGCGAGATCCGCCGCACCTCGCCGTAAATAAAACGGTCTTCCATAACGTCGCCGACGCATAAAATGCGCTTGCCCGCAAAGCTGGCCAGAACTGACGTCAGTGGATTGGTCATTACTAAGACGCTTAAACCATGGGACAGGGGTTCAAAGAGAGGCGAGGCCGCACCCTGCTCAACCCAGCCCCTTCTGGGAACCGAGACTATTTGTTAATCTTTTCCAAATAGTTACCATAGGTTATGGTGTTTCTCTGAGATGGCGAAAAGCGCCTCGATAGGCCATAGATAGCCTAGAAATGGTATAACGGCCTTGGCTAAATAGGGCTTCTGACGTTTACAGGTAGATGAGTACACAAGGACCCAGAGGCTATCAGGAGGGATTGCTGGTCGATACGCTCGACCGCATGCGGCGCAATCCTGAAGGCCGCAAGGTTGTACACCTGCGTCTCTCACAACTTATGGCGCAAAACCGCACACCGGTACGTGTGCGCATTGTCTACCGCATGTTTCGGGCCCTCGAAAGCGGACGCCAGGCGCAACTGTTCCCGATTGGCAATGACGATTTGATGATTATCGTCACCGCCGGCGCGCAACGCGATGTGGCCAACACCTGCGAACGCATTCGCACCCTTTTCGAAACCGATCCGATTACACACCTGGTCAACGGCGAACCTGACCGGTTTATTTTGTGGTTCGACCTCAGCTTAGATGCGGCGTTGGCAATTCATACCGCGCAACAGTTGCGTCTGCTGGTGCAAAGAATGCCGCCGCGCGGCGATCAAACATTACCAGGGCTAACGCCTGCCACCCTAGACGATGCCCAGAAAAAACTAGCGGCGGTCAATGTGGTGCCGTTTATCCGCAACCAAGTTGCTGTTCGCATTGATCCAAAGACCAATGCCGCTGCAATCGAGTTCTATGAATTCTTTATGTCGGTCAACGACGTCCAAAAAGCAATCGCACCAAAAATTAATTTACTCGGCGAGCGATGGCTGTTCCAAGACCTCAGTCGCACGATGGATCTGAGAATGTTGGAAGTCGTTGTTCGTTCCCCCCAAGCGCGCGGCGTACCCGCCGTCAGTTTGAATTTGAATCTTGAAACAGTTGTCACCCCAACATTTCAAAACTTTATCAGTCGTGTTGAGAAGGGCCAAAAAATTATCGTCGAGGTCCAGGCCGTGGATGTGCTTACCAACCTCACGCTCTATAACGAGGTTGAGGCAGCACTTACTCAAATGGGCCATGCCGTTTTGCTGGACGGGTTAACGACAACTGCCTTGAGCATCTTGGATGTCGGGCGTTTGAAACCTGATTACGCCAAGCTGGTATGGTCACCTGAATTACTAAACACCATGGACCCGCGGGGTTCACGTGCAACGGCCATGCTGAAAGAATTCGGCGGTGACAAAGTCGTGCTCTCGCGCGTTGATACGCCCGAGGCGCTACAATGGGGTATCAGGTCAGGGATTGAGCTTTTCCAGGGTCGCTTTCTTGATACCTTTAGCAAACCAGCGCGTAAACCCGTGCGTCAGGTGAGCGGATAACCACGATGTCAGAATCTGACGCACCAGATTTCCTCCTCACGCACCCTTTGGGCGAAAGTCACGAAGGCCGGTTTTTGAGCGATATGCGTGCAATCGCGCAAGCCCCTGATCATCACGGTATTTTGAGGCTTCACACCTCGCGCTTAGCCCCGGAAAACCGCACCGGGCAAAGTTTGCGTGAAAGTGAAACTGCCTTTGAAGATTTAGTTCGTATGCGCTCGGCGCGCCTTTATCGCCTGCGTAACAGCGACATGATGGTGATGTATGAGCCTTCACATGTCGACCTGGTTGAAAAGAGCCTGATGAAGTTGTTGCGGCTTTGGGGTGCTGACCCGTTGTTGGTCAAGTTCAAAGCTGACCCACGTAAAAACAAGCTGACGAGCTGGTACAATTTAGCTGAGGATTTTCAAAAACTTCTGACTTTCGCTGAGCGCCAGGTTGGCGACGAGCACTTTGCCACAAAAACCTTGGCTGAATTAGTCGCCGAGCGTGAAGCTGCGAAAGCCAATACCGAGCGCGGCGCACCGATGACCGCACTGGGCTTGGGCCGCGCTGAGGAGGCGCTGGCGCGTGTTGACTTATCCAGCTTTACGCGTCGCCAACCGGTGTGTGCGCTGGTCGAGGATGGTAAACCTGAGCCCGTGTTCAGCGAAGTCTTTGTGTCGATTGCCGACTTACGTGAAACGATTATGCCCGCCACTGATTTTGCCGCAAATCCGTGGTTGTTCCAACGTATGACGCAAACGCTAGATCGTCGTGTCATGTCACAAATGTCGCGCAAAGAAGATAAGTCGCTGATGCGCGATGGTTTCAGCGTCAATCTCAACATACAAACGCTGCTCTCGGAAGAATTTTTGGCATTCGATGACAACTTCGCGCCGTCTGCTAGCGATATTGTTCTGGAAGTTCGACTTGAGGATATTTTTTCTGATCTCAGCGCATTTACTTTCGCCCGCGACTTTGTGCACGAGCGCGGGTATCGGATTTGCATTGATGGCGTTAGCTTCCGCACCTACCCATACGCCGATACCAATCGGCTGGGCGTTGCGTATTCAAAACTAATGTGGTCGGCTGAAATGGCATCAATCATGGGAACTGATCGCGCCCAAGCCACAAAAGACCTGATCCGTGAACGCCGCCGCGGAAGAACCATTCTGTCGCGCTGCGACAATGACGCCTCGGTGCGCATCGGGAGCCAGCTTGGAATTTCTTTGTTCCAGGGGCGCTTTATCGACACGCGGTTGCGCGAGAAATAATGAGCGCGCTTTAGTCCCACGTCAGATTACGACGCCTTAAATCTGGCGTAATGAAGCATAAGAATGAATTATGTAATCACGATTCACGTTGCCCGAACGTAAGTGATATTGCTTAATGTCTTATACTTATAATCCACGAGGTTAGAAATGCCCCACGCCATCACACGCCGCCATGGATTAAGCCTTATCGCAGCTTCGAGCGTTATGGGTGGCGCTGCCCGCGCCGACGATGTGATGGATGCGCGCCACGTTATGGAACAAGCGGCCATTACAGTTGAGCGCGTACGCCAAGGACAAAAAACCACTGCGACCATGGATGATTTTTTACGCCAGTCAAAAGGCGTATTGGTGATTCCTAACTACTATAAAGCCAGCTTTATCGTTGGCGGCAGCTATGGCGACGGGGTGTTATTGAAACGCCAATCTGAGACCACATTCGGCGACCCAGCATTCTACCGCATGACTGCAGGCAGCATTGGCTTGCAGATTGGCATGCAATCAGCAGAAATCGTGTTCATGATTCTGACCGATAAAGGCCTTAGCGCGGTTCTGAATGATGAATTCAAGATCGGAGCCAATGTTGGAATCTCGATCGGCTCTTTGGGCGCAGGCGCGGAAGCAGCAACAACAACGAATGTCGGCAAAGATATTATTGCCTATTCGATGAATGCAGGATTATTCGCGGGCGGTAGCTTTGAGGGCGCGGCGATTAAACCGCGTAAAGATTGGAATGCAGCGGTGTACGGCCTCGGCAACGATGAAACCCGGGTGATCGTCGAGCGCAATCAGCTTCAAGCCGCCCAGAATTTAAAAGACTCGTTGGCCAAAAATGTTTATCCCGCCCAACCGCAAATGAATTAAAGATTAGAGCGTCGTGCGGAAAAGTGGACCCCGGTTTTCCGCAAAAACGACGCGACCAAACAATGACTAATACTGTACATCGTCAAATGAGAGTGGCGCAGGGCGCACAACATCTGCTCCTTCGCGCGTAATTTGCATAATCGCAAAGCTGCGGTCTGATAGACCGTTGGGACGAAAGCGGAATATACCATCAACGCCTGAAAATCCGGCGGGGTCCGTCAGCGCGGCGGCACGAAATGGATCAGCACTGCCGCTGCGCACAAGCACCGCGGCCAAGGCAACCGCATCATACCCATGATTGGCAAGTGGGCCGGGTGCCGCGCCAAACGACTGGCGATAGCGATTAGCAAAATCGCGGCTGGTCTCGGCTGCTGGGGCTGGAAACTGCCCCCCGATTAATGATGGTTCGCGCCCTAAACCGCGCGTCGCCCACACCATAGTTCCCAGAAGTTGCACACGGCTGGGATCAATATCGAAGAAGGGTAATAATGTCGCGGCTTGCGTGAGGCGGGCGCCGGCCTCGGGAATAAACACCGCATCAAAATCAACCTCACCCAGCGTTTCAGCGCGCTCTAGTCTTTTTAACGCGAGTTGGGAAACTTCATCCTGAGCCGTAGCAAGTGTGCTGCGCTCGCGCGCCAATGCTGCTTTGCGTTTGTCGAATTCGGCAAATCTGCGCACAACGTTTTCAAGGTTGGTGCCCGCAGGGTCAAAAAAAGCCACCTGCTTTACTTCGCCGCCACTGATGGGCACGACAGTGCGCACGGTCTCGGCGACGGTTTGGCCATACACTGTATCCGGGGCCAGCACCGCAAATCGTGAAAGCCCCTGGCTGCGCGCATAAGCAACCATTTCACGCACCTGCGCTTCGACCAAAAAACTCAATACAAATACATTGCGCCCCGCCACAGTGGGGTCGGTGGAAAAGGCAATGACATTAATTCCTGCCGCCTGCGCTAAGGGCGCAACTGCCCTTACTTCCCCCGCAAACACCGGGCCCAAAAAAAGTTGCGCCCCTTGCGATAACGCCTTTGATGCCGCGGCGGCCGCACCCTCGGGTGTGCCCTGGGTATCATAAACTTGCAAAACCAGCCACTCGTCAGCCATTTCAAACAGCGCCAATTGCGCGGCATTGAGGATGCCTTGGCCGGTCGGTTGCGACGGGCCTGACAATGGTGCCAGCAATCCGACGCGAACGGGTGCTGTTTGATCAGCCGCCTTGCGCGATGGCGCCACCACCGGAGCTTGAGGTGTGGGCGCGCCGACCAGGGGGGTGTTGAGCCGTGCCGGAGCCTTAGCGGGTGCCACCATGGCGGATGGTGCTTTGGCCTCAGGCTGAGGGGGTGCTAAGTCTGCGTTAGCGCAAGAACAAAGCACACCGGCCACAAGCGTTAAAATCAGTCGTGAATGATGAAGACTAAACATAAACTTCAAGCGCGTTGAATAAATGACTTCTTCACGTTCCCATAAAGCATCGGGGCGCGCAACGCCACCACTGAGCGATTCCGCACCAGTCGGGCCAGCTACACTTTTTGTGGTTGCCACACCGATTGGAAACCTCGGTGACCTCTCAACGCGGGCACTGGCCACACTTAAAGCGGCCAACACCATCGCCTGCGAAGATACCCGTGTAACGGGGGGGCTATTGCATCGCTTTGGTATTGAAACACCAATGTTGGCTTATCACGATCACAATGCTGAGAGGGTGCGCCCACAAATTATTGCGCGCCTTTTGGCCGGCGAGTCATTTGCGCTGGTCAGCGACGCTGGAACGCCGTTGATTTCTGACCCCGGCTTTAAGCTGGTTAAAGACTGCGTTGACCATGGCATTGCGGTTGTTCCTATTCCCGGCCCCTCAGCACCCCTGACCGCACTGATGGCCGCAGGGTTGCCAACTGACCGGTTTTATTTCGGTGGATTTCTACCCACCAAAACCAAAGCGCGGCGTGATGCGTTAGCTGAAATTGTTGGCCTGAAAGCAACCTTGGTTTTTTTTGAATCACCCCACCGGGTTGATGCAAC
>JANLSL010000657.1:0-2373 GCA_031362385.1 Alphaproteobacteria bacterium
TTCAGGCCGGACAGCGCGCACACTTTTGACGTGGTGACGCGGGGTGGAGCAGTCTGGTAGCTCGTCAGGCTCATAACCTGAAGGTCCTAGGTTCAAATCCTAGCCCCGCAACCAACTTTATCAATTATATCAATGAGTTAAAGCCTGCCGACTCTGGCGGGCTTTTTGTCGTTTTGCCGATATCCCAACCAGCAAATTTCGTTTTCACACCGACCAAGCGCGCAATAATTTTGTGTGTGCGGCTGAAATAGGGGTACCATTTTCGTTCTGACACATTGGAAATAATTGGTCGCTCGAAACGCAACATGCATCGTTGGTACAACCCAGTTCCAGAATTTTCCCAGCCCGCCCTGCGCGCCATTTTGGCAGTTATCGTTATTTGGGTCGGCGTTGGCTTACCCGCTGCCGCTGCTCCTGGCGAAACAACCACGCTGGGCTTTGTGGTGCGCGATTGGTTCACGGCCATTTATAACAGCAAGTTTGTGGATGAGTGCCCCGAGGGCCTTTCGCCGAGCAATGACGAGATTTGGTGGCGCGGGCTTTCAAAGGTTGATCGTGCGCGTCTGACTGAGAATGGCCTCATCCAAAACCTGTCGCGCATGCCCATTGCCATGCGTCGCGGCCCCAATGGAGAAAATGTGTGCCTCAATCCATTGTCGGTCACAGATCCGCCGTTAAAAATTATTGAGGGAAAATATTCATACGGTGTTGATCTCGATGGCAACAGCGATGGTTCTGCCACGCCCAAAAGCTGCCAGCACGACACCTTCACCCACCCTGATGGCACGGCCGGAATCGACAACCAAATGTATCGGCTGATTGGGTGCATCTATGGCTTTCGCAAAGGCGGGTTGCCCGAACTCAACGCGCACGAGGGCCGCGGTACCAGTGGGCTTGGCATGACGCTGATCGAAATTTCTGGGGTCACCGATCCTCGTAACTCCCCCGATGTAACGGTCACATTTTATCGCTCGGTCGATCAATTCGCGCTAGATGGCACCGGTCGGCCGCTGCCGTTTTCCAGCTACAACATCGACATGGCCAAAGGAAAGCCGCGCTATGGCGACACACTCAAGGGCTCAATCAAAGACGGCGTGCTCACCACCGGGCGCGGAGATGTGCGCCTGCCGTTCTATGGCAATTATAATTTTCTTCACCCCGCCATTCGCGACATGGGCTTAACCCTCGAGATCGCTGCCGACGGCGCAACTGCCAAGGGCCTGGTCAGCGGCTATTACAATCTTGAAGAATTTTTGTATTACGTGGGTGGCATGGTCGGGCACACCTCAACCGGTGATAATTGCCCGTCGATGTATGTCGCTGGCCATCAATTGGCCGATGGCTACCCCGATCCCAAAACCGGGGAATGCACACACATTTCATCGGCGTTTAATATCGGTGCATATGCAGCATTTGTGATTCATCCCGGCCAAAGTACAAGTGCCGCGTCGCGGCAGCCGTAGGGGGTGATGATGGTAACAGTCACCACACACGCTTTGCGCGCAGGTTCGGTCCTTCTCATCGCGTTATTTGCCTTAAGCGCCTGTGGACAGGCCGAGCCTAAATCCACCGGTGCGCCACCTGCCATGCGGCGGCTCACGAACGATCAATACCGCAACATCATTGCTGATGTCTTCGGACCGCAAATTACCGTTGCCGGACAAGCCGACCCCCTGTTGCGTGTTGACGGGTTGCTGGCGGTTGGTGCTCAAAGTGCGCACATCACGCCGTCGGGCTTCGAAAAATTCTACGGCCTGGCGCGGTCCATTGCTCAGCAGGTCGTCAACGAAGATAACCGAGCCAGCTTGTTTGCCTGCCAGCCCGCCGTGGCGACCGCGCCTGACAATGACTGCGCCACACAGTTTTTCACCAAAGTCGGGCGTTTGCTTTATCGCCGCCCGCTGACAAAAACCGAACTTGCGACCGCTGTTGAAGCGGCTCATCAAGTTGCCACGACCACCAATGATTTTTATCGCGGCATTGCCTTTGCGTTGGCGGGGATGATGACCACGCCGCAATTTCTTTTTGTGGTCGATACCACCGAGCCTCATCCGACGCGCCCCAACGACGTACAGTTAACCCCCTTTGCCAAAGCCGCGCGCTTAAGTTTTTTGCTGTGGAACACAACCCCCAATGAAGTACTCCTCGTGGCGGCTGAAAAAGGCGAGCTCAATACCAAAGCTGGAATTGAAGCTCAGGTTGATCGGATGATGGCATCGCACCGGTTAGATGTCGGTGTGCGTGCCTTCTTTGAAGACTTTATGCGGTTTGATCAATTTGAAACGCTGGAAAAAGACAGCGTTATTTACCCGGCTTTCACGGTCAAAGTGGTTGAAGATGCGCGCGATCAAGTGTTGCGCACGGTGATCGACC
>JANLSL010000682.1:0-2041 GCA_031362385.1 Alphaproteobacteria bacterium
CACCTCGACGGCAATGGTCGAGGGCATGTGACCCCCGATAAAGTAGCCACCGCCCGCCTTCAAAGCGTCCATCGCCTGGGATATGGCGCTGGCGTGTTCGACGCTGCTAACCGCGCGCTCAAGTTTGTCAGACTGACCATAGCCAATGATGTCGACGGCAATCGCGCGGTAACCCTTGGCAGCAAACATGGGTAAATGTGGCTCAAACATGCGGCTGCTGGAGGGGCCCCAATGTAACATCACCACGGGCGCGCCTTCGCCTGCAGTGCGGCAATGCATCTGGCCCAAGTCGGTATCAACATAAGCGCGGCGGATTTGGGGTGTTGTCATCATTCGAGCTTTCATTTGGCAACGCGTGTCAGAAAACCACTGTACGAATGTAGAGTGGTTTTTCATATACTATCTGCGGGCGTTTCATTGCTATTATTGAGCTTCAATTCATTCTAGGGCGTGCCATGAAACTTACACCGCAGCAGGTTGTCGCTTACCAACGCGATGGAACAGTTCTGATTCCAGGGGCGTTTGCGAATTGGGTCGACCGTTTAAGTACCAGCGTGATGGCCGTCATTGATGGTCACCGCACGGGCACCATTAAATCAGGTGACGTGAAATCAGTTTATCAAAACCCATTGAACGTGGTTGAGAACTTCGGCGGAGGCGTGATGGCGCTGAATATTTTGCCCCACAACAAAGGTTTCAGTGAATGGCTGGACGCCTCACCGGCAGCAGAAATGGCGGCCCAGGCCATGGAAAGTAAACGCGCGCGCTTTTGGATTGACGCCACATTCTTGAAGGAAAAGTATGCCGCCGCCGAGGGCACGCCTTGGCACAACGATACCTGCACGTGGCCGTTCTGGGGCAAACAAATGACGATCCTGTGGATCGCCTTGACCGATGTTGATGACGACAATGGCCCGTTGACCACCGTGCGCGCGACACACCAGGGTGATGGGCGTTATTACTCTACTTTTTTTCCCAGCTCCCAAGCGCCACCCCCACCCTACCGGCCCTGGCAAGAACTGATGGATCAGGCGCAGGCCCCCAACGCCGACATTCAAACCTGGACCATGAAAAAGGGCGATTGTTTGTTCATGCACCCCTCGACAATTCATGGCTCAAAGCCGCGCGCGGCCACAACCGGCGCGCCCCGTATGGCTTTTAGTACGCGCTGGCTGGGTGATGATGTGGTGTGGAAGCCCGATCCGCTCACAGAACGCATGACCGCGCAACTCAACGCAGTTCCCGAGATGATCTTTAATGCCCCGCCGCCCGATTCCGTTATTCCGGTGCAATGGCCCCGCGCTTAACTCCTGCGGCGTAAAGGTCTCAGTCGCATAGCGGAGTTCGATTTAAAAATGTGGTGGGCCTGCCCTGACTTGAACAGGGAACCGGACCGTTATGAGCGTTCTATTTCTTGCGCGGGAGATTCCTGGCTATGGCCTTTAGCGTCGCCATGCAGGTCGCATAGTCCGGCTTTGGGCCATAGACCATATCCCGGAGAAATTCCTCGAATTTTTGGTGGTAGTAGGAGGCGTCCGTCATCTGTTCAATCGCCAACAGTGTTTGCTTGAGCGGGTTTTGCCGATACGCCGGGTGATTGTGACCGAACACTTCTGCGTCGTGTGGCATGATCTCATATGTAAGAGCCGCAACCTCGCTCAGATCAAAGTGCGGCAAAATCATATGTAAGTCATAGACGTGCCGGACGAGCGTCCTATCGCGGTCTTTTTCGGGAGTACCTGCCTCAAAAATCACTCGGCGCGTAAGGGCAACAAACTTTTCAGCAGCCGTTTGCGTGACGGATGCGCATTCTATACCAGCAAGCTCAGGGGCCCTGGCAAAAGCCTCTGCGATAAAAGATGATACCGGAAGCGTGATAGCTGGTCGGTGCAATGGCCAAACCGCGATCTCAATCTTGAGCGCCGGACGCAGCGCACCCTCGCCTGCAGCGATAGGCTTATAGGGCAGATTGTAAAGCGTATATCGAGACTTGTTACCTGAGGTTCGGTGCTCAGGATTTTCAGGGTCAAAATCGAATCCT
>JANLSL010000532.1:0-1821 GCA_031362385.1 Alphaproteobacteria bacterium
CTGGTGCTTGCCCGCGATCACCCCGCCGTTCAGCCGCGCCATATTCTGCAAGCCCGTGACGTTGAGGTTATTGTTATAGGTGGTGGGCGCGTTATCGGTGACGAAGTTAACTGTGATGGGCTTGGAATACGGCGGGCAAACTGCGCGCGATGATTGTGCAAGGGCGCTGCCGCAGGTCAGCAGCAGCGCAATGAAGATGCGCAGTGCCAATTTATTTTTTCGCTTTTGCAACCAGGCTTTCGACCGAGAAGCCTTGCATCCATGCCCCGCCCACCACACGCTCGACCATACCATCACGTTCGCGCAGCAGTTCATTGGCCAAGTCACCTGTGGGCACGATGTCATCAAGGGCTTTGCGGGTGATGACGCCTTTTTCTTGTAGCATATGTTCAAGAATGGTGACGCGGTCGCGTAACACCCATACTTCCGACATCAGTTCGGTGTTCATACGGATGATGTTGTCGATCATCTCATCGCCCGTGTAGGGCTGTTTTGGCGCATCAACCATTTAAGCCGCTTTCGAACCGCGCACGATGTACGGGTAACCTTGAGCGCCTATCGCGTAGGCCTCAACATTCACAAAGCCCAAATCTTTCATGACATTGGCCCACTCAACTTCACGGGTGACCGTAAAGAAGGGCTCGCCGCGATGTTCGGTATCCCAATCAAGCACCACGGCCTGCAACGGATGAACAGCCGCAAACGGGGGCGGGTCAGACATCAGCAAATCGCCACCTGGCTTCAAAATACGCAAGGCCTCTTTCAAGGTGTCGATGTTCACATCAATCGGCATTTCGTGCTGCAACGCGTACATGATCACACCGTCGAATGAGTTCGATGGTTCTTTGGTGTCGCGCGCATCACGCTGCTTGAATGCGACTTTAATGCCCATGCGCTCGGCGGCCATGTGGCCTTGGCGCAAAAGGTGCGGCGATAAATCACTGCCCACCAACTCAGCCTCGGGGAATACTTTATGCACCGCAGCCAAGGTGCCAAAGCCGCCGCAGCCTGGTTCATACACCCGGCCATAGCTTTTTTTGGTAAAGTGCTTGGCGACATCAATGCGTTGGTTGCGTAAATCATCGCCAGCTTCAACGGCGGCAAAACCACCGCGCATAAACACCAATGGCCCCACGCCTGCGCCCATGGTGATGCCATAAAGGTCATAGCCATCCCAGCCACCCGGCATCAGGTGCCACTCGGTCTCGCTGTGGTATTTCGGAATCGGGACATGGGGGTCGAGCTCGAGCGAGCCGCCGATGGGCGTGATGGGAATTGCGTAAAATGCCTCGGCTTCTTGACGGCGCAGTTCGGTGGCCGGAATGCCCTTGGTATAAACTTCCTCGGCCACATAACGCTGCATCAGGCGGTCATACTGATAGGTAATCGATTTTTCAGCCACCGCTTTGGCTTTGGCAATGCGCTCGGGCCATGGCTCGTTGCGTTGCGCCCAGTTTTTGGCAAGTGCGGCACCTTCGGGGTCGGCATTAAAATCAGCCCGGGCGCGCTGGCGCACCGTACCCGCCACATAGCCTTGCAGCGAACCTAAGAACTCCATGCCTGCTCGGCCGCGCTGGGCCAGTGATATGGGCTTGAGGGGCATTTTGGCGGTGTCGGGCAGCGATGCGTTGGTCATGGGAACCTCCGGGCAAGAACGTGACTATACCAGGATTTGAGCAAACCCGATGGCTGGTTTCAATAAGTCCGCCCTGCGAAATCGGCAAAAATGAGGGCCCAGCCTTAAGACACCGGCGCAAGCTCCATAAAAAGAAGGGGCCGGTCTTACGACCGGCACCAGCTCCGTAAAAAGAAGGGGCCGGT
>JANLSL010000534.1:0-1545 GCA_031362385.1 Alphaproteobacteria bacterium
CAGGCGTTGGCGGCAACGCGGACATGATTTTCCAGCGGTTTGGCAGGTGGGGTCACGTGTTGCATCAGTCGCACAATAAGCTGATCGGCAGTGAGGCCTTCGGCCAAGGCTTCGTATGACAACACCAAGCGATGGCGCAGCACGTCGGGTGCTAAGTCGGTCAAGTCTTCGGGCAGCACATAATCGCGCCCGCGCAAAAAGGCTAATGCGCGCCCCGCTTCGATCAGGTTGATTGAAGCGCGCGGGCTTGCGCCAAACGTAATGTAGCGCGCCATGTCTTTGATGCCTTGGCGTTCAGGTGCTCGGGTGGCGGTGACTAACCGCACCACGTATTGAATAAGTGCTGGGTCCACAAACACGCGCTTACACTCATTTTGCAGTGTCACAAGTTGCTCGGTTGTCGCCACCGCAGCGATGGCCGTGGCCACACCGGTAACGCGCTCAACGATCACAAATTCTTCTTCCGGCGTGGGGTAGCCCACCAACACCTTCATCATAAACCGGTCGACTTGCGCTTCGGGCAAGGGGTAGGTGCCTTCGCTTTCAATCGGGTTTTGTGTGGCCATGACCAAAAAGGGCTGCGGCACTTTGAACGTTTCACCCGCAATCGTGACTTGGTACTCCTGCATCACTTCAAGCAACGCACTTTGCACCTTGGCGGGCGCACGATTGATTTCATCGGCAAGGAGTAAGTTCGTAAATACCGGGCCCAGCGAGACGCTGAACTCACCAGACTTCTGATTGTAGATGCGCGTGCCAATAAGATCGGCGGGCACCAGGTCAGGCGTGAACTGAATGCGCTTGAAGTTGCCCTGTAATGTGCGCGCCAGTGTTTTCACGGTCAGGGTTTTGGCCAAACCGGGCACCCCCTCCACCAATAAATGCCCTTGCGCCAATATCGCCACCAGCACGCGCTCTAGGAACTGATCCTGACCCACCACAACTTTTTTCACCTCGTACAGCACCCGCTGCATCAGGGCGGTAATCTCGGCGGGCTTGGTGTGGTCGGTCATGGTGTTCTCGTGGTTGTTATTAAAACGGTGAAACGCCAGCGGCCGAGGCCGCATTCTCAATCGGCACGGCAAAGCCGATGCCAACAAAAAACCCCTCATCAATCGGGTTCATGATCGAGGTCACAATCCCCACCACATCACCATCGATGGTCACGAGGGGCCCGCCAGAGTTGCCAGGGTTGGCCGCAGCATCAAACTGAATCAGGTCAATCAGGTTGCGTTGGCCTTCTTTGGAAAAATGCTCGCGCCGCAAGCCCGACACCACGCCCGATGTCGCGGATGGGCCAATGCCGAACGGAAACCCAACCGCCACTACTTCATCGCCAACATTCAATCCTTTGGTGGAGCGCAAAGTTGCTGGCACCAAATCATCGGGCCGGGTGATGGCGCGCAACACCGCTAAATCATTTTCGGGCTGAACACTGACGATCTCAACAGCCGACTCGGTGCCATCGCCGAACACCACGCCAATGCGCTCAGCCCCGGCAATGACGTGCGCACAGGTAAAAATCAGTCCCTCTTCCGAGAACAC
>JANLSL010000058.1:0-7876 GCA_031362385.1 Alphaproteobacteria bacterium
ATCGGCACAAATTTCGCAGTTCCGACAAGTTGGGGCATTTCAGATAAGAAGAAGTTCGACGCCCTCATGAAAGAGGTGCTGCCGTTACTGGCGCACGGCTATTTCCTGGGGGACAATTTGCTGACGTGGCAAAGAAATAACTCAGCCCTTGCAGACCAAGTGTTTGTTGAGGCGTGGGAGAACAATATCCAAAACGAGGCCGATGGTGCGGTCATTTGGCGCCGTTTCATTCTGGCCTGCGCCGCCTACCATTGCCTGCATCTCGATGGCGATTTTGTCGAATGCGGTGTGTATCTGGGCACTGGAATTAAGACAGTGACTGATTACTTAGGCGGCAAAGCATTTCCAAAGCACTTCTATGGCTATGACACGTTTGATTATCACCCCGTGTACGATCATCAGTTCGCTGACCAAAAAGAAGGGCTGTATGAAAGCGCCCTCAAGCGCTTTGAAGGATACACTCAAGTCACACTCACAAAGGGCTTGATTCCCGAAACATTCAAGCAGTGTTGCCCGCAGAAAATTTCATATCTTCATATTGATCTCAATAACGCTGAATCTGAGATTGCAACTTTAGAACATTTATTCGACCGCATCGTACCAGGCGGCATTATCATTCTTGATGATTACGAGTGGTCGGGCCCCTACGCTGCGCAAAAAATCGCTGAGGATAAGTGGTTTGGGCAAAGGAACTACCGCGTCTTTCCACTTCCCACCGGCCAGGGCATCGTGCTGAAGCGTTAAGGTGTGGGCGGCGGGCCAAACACTGGGTCTTCCCCTAGGGCGCGCATTGCTGCGGCCACTTTATCAATCACCACGGCAATGGCGGCCTTATCGGTAGAGCGCGCCACGATTGAGGCCCCCAGTTTATCAAGCCGCATAAACGGATAACTGCCGATGGAAACGTCTGGATGAGCATCTTGGATTGCGCTGAGTGCTGCTGCGATGTCGCCCTCTTTCACATGGGCATCGACACTTTGCGAATAGACCGGTGCGCCGGTTTGTAATGAAGGTGCGACAGCATCAAACATCGCGCGCGCGACACTGGGCACGCCGGCCATGACAAACACATTCTCAATACGGTAACCGGGTGCCACGCTCATATGATTCTCGATCAGTTCTACGCCGCTGCCATCGGGGATTTCGGCCATGCGCAGCCGCGCTTCGTTTGTGCGTTCGCCATAATAAGCGCGCAGTTTCTGCTCGGCTTCGGGGTGACGGATGACCTTGCGGCCAAATGCTTTGGCAACACATGGTGTGGTGATGTCATCGTGAGTGGGGCCAATGCCGCCTGTTGTGAACACGTAAGTATAAATTGCTCTCACGGTATTCACAGCCTCGATGATACGGGCCTCGACGTCAGGCACAACACGTGCTTCGCTGAGTTGAATCCCCATGGTTGCTAAACGCTCGCCTAGAAATTTGAGGTTGGCATCTTGGGTGCGGCCCGACAAAATTTCGTCGCCGATGATCAGCAAACAGGCCGTGGGATTAGTGGCGCGTTGGTCAGATTTCATAGGGCACTCTAAGATCAAGCAACAAGATCAAGCAACAAGATCAATCAACAAGATCAATCAGCCCAGTGAAGCAAACACCGGCTTTACTGCAAGGCCCGCCGTAAGGGCTCAATCAGGGGCAAGTCGGCCGGGGGCATTTCATAGTGGCCCAATTCGGCCGCAGTCACCCACGCCAAGGCTTGGCCTTCTCGGCCTTTAATCTCACCTTGCCAGTGTGCGCAATCGAACAGCGGCATCAACAGGTGAAAATCGTCATAGGTGTGCGATGCGAAAGCCAACGGCTCGAGATCAGCAACCTCGACCGTAATGCCAAGCTCCTCGTGTAATTCGCGCACCAGCGCATTTTCAGGAGTTTCGTTGTCCTCAACCTTGCCACCCGGAAACTCCCACAAGCCAGCCATTGATTTACCCGCTGGGCGTTGGGCCAGGAGCACGCGGCGCTGATCATCGATCAGCGCAACTGCGACCACCAGCACGACAGGCTTTGCACTGGGCATACTTAAGTCCGATACGAGCCGTTAATGTCGATGTATCCGTGGGTCAAATCGCAACTCCACACGGTTGCAGCACCCGGACCAAGGCCGATATCAACTTCAAATAATATCTCTTGGCCCTTCATGTGCGCCACCACTGGCGTTTCGTCGTAGGCTGGAACAGCCTCGCCCTCGCGCGCAACATCAACGCCACCAATGCGGATTTTTAATTTATCGCGATCTACTTTCTCACCAGATTTCCCAACCGCCATGACGATGCGGCCCCAGTTGGCGTCTTCACCGGCCACTGCCGTTTTAACCAAAGGCGAATTTGCAATGGTCATGGCAATACGGTGCGCGGCCCTGTCATGCTCTGCACCCGTAACCTTAACCTCGAGAAATTTGGTAGCACCCTCGCCATCACGGGCGACCAGTTTCGCAAGCTCGGTCATCAGGTCATTTAATTTGATCTTAAAATCATTCAGCCGTGGATCGTGTGGGTGATTGACTGGTGCATGGCCAGCTTGCCTTGTGGCAAACATCAGCAGCGTGTCTGAGGTGGATGTATCGCCATCGACTGTGACGCAGTTGAAAGTTTTGTCAGCATTGCTTGCGACCAGGTATTGAACCGTCGCGGCATCGAGGGCTGCGTCAGTAAAGATGTAAGCCAGCATTGTGGCCATATCGGGCTGGATCATGCCTGAGCCCTTGCAGAAACCCACAATCGTGATGGCTTTGTCGTCAATGGTTGCCGTGCGCGAGGCCACCTTGGGAAAAGTATCAGTCGTCATAATTGCTTTGGCAGCATCCAAAGCAGAAGTGAGGGATAAATTTTCTTTAAGCTCAGGCAAAACAGTGACGATTTTATCGGAAGGCAGCGGAACACCAATTGTACCTGTCGATGACACGAATACTTCGTGGGCGGCGCAGCCAAAAGTGCTGACGGCCGCCGCAACGGTTTTTTCCACTGCTGCCACGCCCTTTTTGCCGGTGAACGCGTTGGAATTCCCGGCGTTCACAATCAAAACTCGCGCTTGGCCTTTTTTGCGATTCTCCCGGCACTGCTCAACCGGCGCTGCTGCTGTCAACGAGCGCGTAAACACACCGCCCACGGTGGTGCCTGCCACCATCTCAGCAACCATCACATCGGCACGGCCCTGGTAACGAATCCCCGCCGCATGGGCTGCGAAACGCACTCCGGCGACGGGCGGCAAATTCGGGGTCGTTTTGGGGGCCAAAGGTGAAAGTGCGTGGCTCATATATCGTCCTTAACGAGCATCTTGGTCATCGGGGTGGGCCGCTAAATCCAGCGGGCGCTTCAATGGCATACGTGAGCGGCAGCCACAAGCAAAGACGATCTGGGTGCGGCACCCTGATGTTGAGCCCAACCCATTCTAATTTATAGCTAAAATAGCTTCACGGGAGCCACGTATTTTGCATAAATCGTGGCTGTGCGCGTTGACTTATGGCCTTTGCGCTTCTATCTGTCTTGCCGCGCACTATGTATGTGGTTGTCCCCAGCGTAATCAGGGCCGCCCAGCCACCCCTTCATCACAGTAGTCTTGAGGTATCGATGCTCGGCGCACTTAAACGCCTGTTTCCTTCGCGCAATGAACGGCTCATCAGGTCTCTGGGCCCCATCGTCGAAGAAATTAATGCCAAGGAAGCTGAGATCGCAGCCCTTGATGATGCAGGCGTGCGCGCGCGCACCGATTGGCTGAAGGGTCGTTTGGCGGCTGGCGAGACCCTTGACGAAATACTCCCCGATGCATTTGCAACTGTGCGCGAAGCTGCCAAGCGCACCTTGGGGCAACGTCACTTCGACGTACAGCTGATGGGCGGCATGGTGCTAAACCACGGCAAGATTGCCGAAATGGGTACCGGCGAAGGCAAAACCCTGGTTTCAACCCTTCCGGTCTATCTGAATGCGCTCACGGGCAAGGGTGTGCACGTTGTCACCGTCAACGATTACTTGGCAAAACGTGACTCGCAGTGGATGGGGCAGATCTACGAATTCTTGGGTCTGAAAGTGGGCTGCATTCAGCACAACCTCACCGACCAAGAACGCCGCGATGCCTATGCCGCTGATGTGACCTACAGCACCAACAGTGAGTTGGGCTTTGATTATCTGCGCGACAATATGAAGTACTCCATCGAGGAGATGTCGCAGCGGCCCTACAATTACGCCATCGTCGATGAAGTTGACTCGATCTTGATCGACGAAGCGCGCACACCGTTGATTATTTCAGGGCCCAGCCAAGACCGCAGTGATTTGTACGACCGCGTTAACAAAATTATTCCACTTTTTGTACCCGAGCACTACGAGAAAGACGAGAAGGGCAAGTCAATTGCCTTCACCGACCTGGGCACGGAGCACGGCGAGCAATTGCTGCGAGATCATGGCATTCTGACTGAGGGCGGATTGTACGATATTCAAAACGTCGAATTGGTTCACCACCTTAATCAGGCGCTTAAAGCGCATCACATGTTCAAGCCCGATGTCGATTACATCGTCACCGAAGGCCGTGTGCACTTGATCGACGAATTTACTGGTCGCATCATGGAAGGCCGCCGTCTCTCTGAAGGCTTGCACCAAGCTATCGAAGCCAAAGAAGGCGTGTCGGTTCAAAACGAAAATCAGACCCTTGCCACAATCACCTATCAAAACTATTTCCGCATGTACCCCAAGCTTTCGGGCATGACGGGAACGGCA
The DNA here is from genome assembly GCA_031362385.1 of Alphaproteobacteria bacterium. Taxonomy (GTDB): domain Bacteria; phylum Pseudomonadota; class Alphaproteobacteria; order Rhodospirillales; family Rhodospirillaceae. The sequence continues at coordinate 4,704 of JANLSL010000058.1, forward strand.
ATGACGGAAGAGGAAGAATTCACGACCATTTACGGCCTTGAGGTGGTTGATGTTCCGCCCAACATGCCGCGCATCCGCATAGATGAGCATGATGAGGTCTATCGCACGGCCGATGAAAAGTACGATGCCATTGCTAAGCTGATTGATGAGTGCCACGCCCGCAAACAGCCGGTTCTGGTGGGGACTGTATCAATCGAGAAGTCGGAGTTGCTTGCCGAGCGGTTGCGCAAAGTCGCCAAGATCAGCCCGCAAGTTTTGAACGCTAAATACCATGAACAAGAAGCTTTCATCATTGCCCAAGCCGGTGTGCCCGGCTCAGTCACCATTGCCACCAACATGGCCGGGCGTGGAACTGACATTCAATTGGGCGGGAACTCAGAATACCGCATCCAACAGGAGCAAATGCGTTTGGGCCGTGATCTGACCGACGCTGAGAAAGACGCCATTCGCAAAGATGTCGCAGAGAAGAAGCAAATCGCCCTTGAGGCTGGCGGCCTTTATGTCGTGGGCACAGAGCGCCATGAATCGCGCCGCATCGACAACCAATTGCGTGGTCGCTCTGGTCGTCAGGGCGATCCTGGTGGCTCGAAGTTTTTCTTGTCACTGCAAGACGACCTGATGCGTATTTTTGGCTCTGAGCGCATGGACGGAATGTTGGTCAAGCTGGGTCTTGAGCAGGGCGAGGCTATTATCCATCCGTGGATCAATAAGGCGATTGAGAAAGCGCAGCAGAAAGTTGAAGCGCGCAACTTCGATATTCGCAAACAGTTGTTGCAGTTTGATGACGTGATGAACGTGCAGCGCCGCGAAATCTTTGATCAGCGCCGCGAAATGATGACAACAGAAGATGTCTCACAGCTGATCACTGACATGCGCCACGAAATGGTGATCGAGTTGGTGGCGAAATTTATTCCTCAGCGCGCGATGCCCGAAGAGTGGGATATCCCGGCACTCCATGAAGAAATTTTACGTGTCCTTGGTCTTGACCTGCCCTTCAAAGAATGGGCGGCTGAAGAAGGCATTGCTGAAGAAGAGATTCTCGAGCGCATTACAGCAGCTATCGATAAAAAGATGGGCGACAAGCTGACGGCATATGGGCCCGAACTGATGCGTCGTGTCGAGAAAAGTTTGCTATTGCAAACTATCGATCACGGCTGGCGCGATCACCTCGCGCGTCTTGATTATCTCAGGCATGGCGTCAACTTGCGCGCTTATGGGCAAAAACAGCCACTCCTGGAATACCAGCGCGAAGCCTATGTGATGTTCGAAGAAATGCTGGGTTCATTGCGCGAGCGTTTGACGTCGATTCTTTCGCGCATTGAAATTCGCCAAGATCCCACACCCGAAACTTTGGCCCCCAAGCCCACCATCAAGCTCGATCAGGCGCGCTCGCTCAATCCGCCCAGCCGGACGCAAGAGTTTGTTTCAGCGCGCGCTCAAGGCCGCCAACAGTCAGATCAACGCAATCCTGCTGACCCCGCAACCTGGGGCAAGGTGGCGCGCAATGAGCTATGCCCCTGCGGCTCGGGCAAAAAATTCAAGCATTGCCATGGAACCGCCGCACCGGCTGAAGCGTTATCTGCTTAAGGACAAGCGGAATTCAAGTGGCTAGGGCTGATTGGCTCATTTAATATCGGCCCTTGCTCGTAAAGGATAAAAATCATGGCGATTGAACCGACTATCGAGTCTGCTCTGACGGCGCAACGCTCTAATTTGCTGAATAAAATCGGCAATTCTGCGCAAGCTTCGGGTACGAAAAGTGCTCGTAAGACTGTTGATACATTCAGCGACCAGGCCCACAAAACGCTGCAATCGCGTGACAAGAAAACCGATTCCCAGGCTGTTGATACCCGCCGTGGTCGTAATCTGAACGTCTCGGTTTAAAACGTTACCCGCCCATCAGCAGGGCATTTCGACTTCGCCCACCTCCACGGTTTTTATGTTTAGAAGCCAGCTTAAACTCGCTTAAGCTGGCATATGGCTGTAATGGGGGAAAATACCATGAGAGCGATTCTCGTATCGGCGGTGGCGCTCACTCTGGTGGCGGCGACACCCGCACTGACCCAGCAAAATCCCACCCCGAAAAAGCCAGGGTGGATGAGTGACCAGTCGCCATTACAGCGCGACATCATGGTGGTCGATGCTGTTTTCCCTGGCACCTACGATAATTACGAACAGACCTATTTTTATCGCCGCCTTGATATCCCCGAGGCGCAGCGCCATCGGCGCGTCCATACTGAAATCCGCAAAATCCCTGACAGCCGCTTTGGCGAGCATGCCTTTTATGTGCAGGATTATTGGGATGATGATGCGGCAAAACAACAGCCGCGCATTTACAGCTTCTTCGTTGACCCAGCAGAAAATGCGCTACGCATGGAAAGTTATTACTTCACCGGTCTTGATCGTGCGCCATTTCTCAATGCTCATGATGATTTGAAGAAACTCGATGGCCTCACAAAAGATAAACTTACCTATGTGAAGGGCTGCGATTTATATTTCACCCGCATCGTTGAGGGCTTCCAAGGAAAGATGAAGCCCAAGGCCTGTGTCTATACTGAGAAGGGCGAAAAAGTTTACGCCGATTTCCAAATTATGTTTGGCAATCGCACGCTGTGGAAAGGCGATGTCATTCGCCGGTTGAAAGATAACAAACAGGTCAATGCCGAACCATTGCTGCCGCATAAACAAAACCGCGCACGGTGGTTTACGTGTTCATTGACGTTGGGCGAGGGGCCCGATTCGCCACGGTTCGGGAATCTCAGCGTCATGGATCAAGGCGGAACCGCCTGGGTGCCTGTACCAACATCAGAGCACCCCGACCGCGAAGTTGGGCTGCACATCCGCAATGTTGATTGGGCCATGAACAATTCCAAGACCTCGTTCACCAACGACGTGTTCTCGTTTTATCTCGACGAACGATGGAAGGGCCACGAGCGTAGTCACATTATGTATACGTGGTCGAAGGCGGACTCTGAGCGCCTCGGTATCAATCTGCTTTACATGCAGGCCTATTGTGTCTTGAAAGAAGCGGCCAAACCTAATCCGCAGCTATAGGAATTACTGTGCCTCAAGCCCCATCAAGCTTCGGGCAAAGCTGTGTGAGGTGAAGGGGCGAAGGTCTTCTGCACTTTCGCCTACGCCGATAAAGTGAATCGGCAGGCCAAATTTCTCGG
>JANLSL010000070.1:0-9582 GCA_031362385.1 Alphaproteobacteria bacterium
GCATCATTGGCGTCATTGCGCAAGTCCATCGCTTTTGTCGGCCAAGATGTCGTGTTGTTTGATGATACCGTGAGCGCCAACATTGGTTATGGCCGTCCCAACGCCGATACCGCTGCCATTGAAGCTGCTGCTAGGGCTGCCGGGGCGCATGATTTCATCATGGCGCTGTCCCAAGGCTACGACACAATGGTTGGCGAGCGCGGGCAAGCACTCTCGGGCGGACAGCGGCAAAGAATCGCCATCGCGCGTGCGTTATTAAAAGACGCCCCTATTTTGTTGCTGGATGAAGCCACCAGCGCGCTGGATACCGAAACAGAACGCCAGGTTCAGTCGGCACTCGAGCGCCTGATGCAAGGGCGAACCACCATTGTCATTGCGCATCGTCTGTCGACCATTGCGCGCGCCGACAAAATTTGTGTCATGGATCAGGGCCGTGTCATTGATCATGGATGCCATGATGAACTGATGGCGCGCGGCGGGCTTTATCAGCGGCTCTATCAACTTCAGTTTGCCGAGTAGGATATACTTTTTTGCCCGAACCATCATTTGATCAAGCTGTCGTCCAATATCAAGCTGGCAATCGCGCCGCTGCCAAAGGCACGGCCTACGCGTTGCTGGCTGCCAAAGCCGAGCATGGCGATGCGCTGAATTTATTGTCGATTCTGGCACAGGATGAAAAACACTGGGCTGCGGCAGAAGATTTTTCTAACAGGGCCCTGAAAGCACAGCCCTCTAATCCAATTTTTTTAAACTCACTTGGCAATGCGCTGATTGCCCAAGGCCGTACCGATGATGCAATTGCAGCATTGGAAAAAGCACATAGCGCAGCGCCCGCCGAGGCCGATATTGTTTTTAACTTAGGTAATGCCTGCCGCGAAGCCGGGCGTCTTCTTGAGGCGGCCAAGTATTACGAAAAAACCATTCAAACCAGGCCCGCTCATTTGGGCGCCTACAATAATCTTGCGCTCGTTTTACGCGCCAAGGGCGAACCGGAAAGCGCACTCACGGTATTGATCGAGGCAATTGGTCATGCGCCCACCTCGGCTGACCTACGCTTTAATCTCGGTAACGCGATGCAAGCCGTCGGCCGTTGGGATGGGGCTGAGGCCGCTTATCGGCGTACGCTCGAGCTCAACCCCAAACACGCCGAAGCGATGGTCAATTTGGGTCATGTATTGATTGAGTTAGATCGTAAACTTGATGCTGAAGCAGCATTTCGTAAGGCATTGGCGCTGAATCCAAATCTTTTCCAGGCTTATGTTGGCTTGGCTGACTTGGTTGATGACGGTGCGGGCGATGCCATTTCACATCGCCGTGCGGTGCTGGCGATGCGGCCTGATTTAGCAGCGATTCGCTCAAGCCTGTTGATGTGTATGCAGTACGACACCGCTGCAACGCGTAGTGAAATTGCCACCGAGCACCAGGCATTTGGAAAGCATTTTGATCGTACCGATGCGCCAGCTTTTACCGCACGGACCCACGACCGTTCGCCAACGCGCAAACTCAACATTGGCGTGGTCTCGGGCGACTTTCGGTTTCATGCCATGGCGTTTTTTGCATTGCCGGTATTTGCCGCGCGTGATCGCGCGCTGTGGAACCTCACGTGCTATTCCACCACGATCCGAACTGATGACCACACGACAGCATTTCGAAACGTGTCTGATCGGTGGCGTGATGTGCGCCACGTGGAAACCAATGATCTGGTCGGGCTCATTGTGGCTGATGAGATTGATGTATTTATCGATTTGTCGGGTCACGCGCCGCATAATCGGTTATTGGCATTTGCTGCCAAGCCTGCGCCGCTGCAAGTTGCGTGGGGTGACTATGTCGATACGCGCGGGCTCAAGGCCATCGACATTCTGTTGGGCGATAAAATTCATACACCAGCCCGCGATGATCAATACTATGTCGAACGCGTGGTACGCCTGCCCGGCGATTATGTTTGTTACCAGCCCCCAGTTTATGCGGCCCCTGTGGCCGCCGCACCTTGCCTCAAGCAGGGGCACATTACCTTTGGATGCTTTTCTGAAATCACCAAGATTAACCCCACGACGATTGCACAGTGGGCGGCAGCGCTGCGCGCGGTTCCCAGCTCAAAACTGTTGGTGAACAATCGCCTGCTCTCCGACGGCGCACGTCAGGGGCGAATTCTGAGCATGTTGTTGGCAGCCGGTATTGCCCCTGAACGCATCCTGATGGGCACGGGCGGCGCACACCAAGATTTCCTCGCCCAATATGGTCAGGTCGACATTGTGCTCGACACCTACCCGTATTCAGGTGGTCTTACAACGTGCGAGGCGCTCCTGATGGGCGTTCCGGTATTGACCATCACGGGCGATCGGTTTTGTGGACGCCATGCGACTTCACATCTAATTCACGGTGGATATCCGGACGGCGTATGCCAAAACGTTGATGAATTAGTGGCAAAAGCAAAGTCTCTGGCTGACGATCCCGCCGCACTTAATGCCACACGGCAAACCTTACGCGCGAAATTCCTAGCCTCGCCATTGTGCGATGTTCAAGCCTTTGCAGCGTCGTTTTATCAAACGCTGCGTCAAGAATGGCATATCGCTTTGAAAGCTTAACGCCCCTACTCCCCGATCCCCCTACTCCCCGATCAACGAACTCAGTTGTCGATTGGCCACCGTCAACATCGCCAAGTTCAATCCATCGGCTGAGCGGATTTCGCCGTAAACTTGGTCGTATCGTTCTACATTGACCTTATGATTTTCCACCCACCCTTCGACAGCTTTGGCGCCACTCAGTTTTTTTGTCTTGGCCAAAGCTATCACGCGCGAAGAAAGATTAGTTTGGTGCGCATAAAGCTCTTCCACCGCAGCCGATACCGCTAAGCGGTCCCAGTGGCTGGCGCGTACCATCGTTTCGGTGCGGCCCCGCAAAGCGCCCATTCCAAAACGCTCACCGGTGAGGAAGTAGATTTTCGCCGCTTGCGGCACGGGTTGTTTCACATTCTCGGCCAGGCGCAGGATATCGTTGGCCGCCGCCAAGCGGTACAGTGATGCCACCGTCAGCGCCAATTCAGCCGGAACACCCTTGGCTTTATAAGCATCAGCCTGCTTGGTTACATAAGCGGCCACTTCGTCGGACCACACCGCCTTCATGTTCTCGCGCAATGCTTTGACGGCGGGGCCTAACTTTGCCACTTCTTTGGCGATGTCCATGGGTGCCGGCACATGGCGCAGCAGCCACAGTACACTGCGTTCGATCATGCGGTTCACTTCAATTAACATGTCGGTTTGCACGTCAGCGGGAATTTTATTGTCCAGGGCCTCAATGGCTCTCCACACATCGCGCAAATCAAATGCGGTACGGGTAATCACGTAGGCGCGCGCAACGTCCACGGGCCCCAACCCGGTGCGGTCCATCAGCGTGGTCAGAAACGAGGGCCCGACGCGGTTGATGAAACTGTTGGTGGCTACCGTTGCAATAATTTCCCGGCGCAGTTTGTGCTTGCGAATGGGCTCTAAGTATTTTTTGCGCAACGGCGTGGGGAAGTAATTAACCAGGTCTTCTTCTGCGGTGGGGTCATCAGGCAGGTTGCTATTTATTAATTTATCGTACAGCCACATTTTGCCGTACGACAAAAATACCGCCAGCTCGGGGCGTGCCAGGCCTTGGCCTTTGCTCATGCGCTCTTGAATGTCTTCATCGGGCGGCAAAAACTCGATCTCGCGGTTCAGCAACCCTTCGCGTTCAAACAATTTCATGGTGCGTTGCTGGCCTTCCAATAATTCGGCAGCGCGGCGTTGCAACATGCTCAGGGTTTGCGACTGTTGATAGTTATCGCGCAACACCAGTTGCGCCACTTCATCGGTCATCTCGGCCAGAACTTTATTGCGGTTGGGCAGCGTTAACTTGCCACTCATCATCAGGCCGTTAAGAAGAATTTTGATATTCACCTCATGGTCAGAGCAATCAACACCAGCCGAGTTATCAATCGCATCAGTTTCCAACCGCACGCCCGATTGCGCCGCCTCAATGCGGCCACGCTGGGTCATGCCTAAGTTGGCGCCCTCGCCAATTACCTTGGCGCGAATCTGGCCACCATTCACACGAATGGCATCGTTAGCGCGATCTGAGGCATCGCCGTGGGATTCAATTGATGACTTCACATACGTGCCAATGCCGCCAAAGAACAACAAGTCCACCTGCATGCGCAGGATGGCATTGAGAATTTCCGTCGGCGCGGCTTCGGCTTTGTTGATGCCCAGCATCTCTTTCATTTCAGCCGAGAGCTTGATGGTCTTGGCGGAGCGTTCGAAAATTCCACCGCCTTTTGAAATCAGTTTAGCGTTGTAGTCGGTCCAGTTCGAGCGCGGCAGCTTGAACATGCGCGCGCGCTCCTCATAGCTTTTGGGCACATCGGGCGTGGGGTCGATAAAGATGTGCAGGTGGTTGAACGCGGCCAGTAACTTCGTCTTCTTCGACATCAACAAGCCATTGCCGAACACGTCGCCTGACATGTCGCCCACACCAGCGCAGGTGTGCTCTTGGGTTTGGGTATCCACGCCCATTTCGCGGAAATGACGCTTCACGCATTCCCAGGCACCGCGCGCAGTGATGCCCATGACTTTATGGTCATAGCCCACTGATCCGCCCGAGGCATACGCATCGCCCAGCCAAAAGTTGTATTCTGCTGAAATCGCATTGGCGATGTCTGAGAACGTGGCTGTGCCTTTGTCGGCGGCCACAACCAAATACGGGTCATCAGCGTCTTTGCGCACCACACTTAAGGGGGGCACAATCTCGCCATCAACCACGTTGTCAGTGATATCAAGCAAGCCCCGCTGCAGGGTTTGGTAACAGGCAATGCCTTCTTGTTGGAAGGCTTCCCGACCTCCCGTTGTGGGCGGGCGTTTGACCACGAACCCACCCTTGGAACCTGTGGGCACAATAACGGCATTTTTGACCATCTGGGCTTTCACCAAGCCCAAAATTTCCGAGCGGAAATCTTCGCGCCGATCTGACCAGCGAATTCCACCGCGCGCCACCTTGCCACCGCGCAAGTGAATGGCTTCCACGCGCGGTGAATATACCAACACTTCCACGTTGGGCCGTGGCAGCGGCAGGTCCGGGATGGTTTTACTATTCAGTTTAATCGACACATAAGGCTTGATCGATCCGTCTTTGGCTTTTTGGAAATAATTCGTGCGCAACGTACTTTCCACTAAGTTCAGATAGCGCCGCAAAATACGATCTTCATCGGCATTGGTCACAGCATCTAAGGCTGCGGCAATCTCGGCCTTCAACGCTTCAGCTTTAGCAGCACTTGCTTTGGCTTTTGAGCCTGTGTTCAGCGCCGGATCAAAGCTGGTGACGAACAGGTCAACCAACAAGCGTGCCACACTGGGATGATTGCCAAACGCGGCTTCAATGTAGTTTTGCGAGAACGGAAATGCGACTTGGCGCAGGTACTTGGCATAAGCGCGCAAAATTACCACCTCGCGCCACTTAAGGCCCGAGAACGTGACAAGTTTGTTGAACCCGTCACTTTCCATCTCGGCAGTCCACACCCTTACAAAGGCGTCTTCCACGGCATCGCGGACAGCATTCAGATCAAAGCTTTTGCCACCCGCTACCGTCATTTGGAAATCGTGCAGCCACACAGCGTTTCCGCCCGCACTTGCCTGCGGCGTAATGTGGTGGGGCTCTTCGCCTACAGCGCGGAAGCCTAAATTTTCAAGTACAGGAATTACATCAGACAGCGCCAACACAGCGGTAACGTTATAAATTTTGATGCCAACGTCATTCGGCGCCCCCTTTTCTGGGGTGTAGACGTGAATGCCAACCTTCTTGTCTGCCGCGCAGGCCAGAACACGGCTCGCATCGCCGACGGCAATTTCGGGGTCAAAGCGCTCGCGGTATGCGGTGGGAAAAGCTTGGGCAAATTGAGCAAACAGCGCAACACCTTGTGTTTCGCCGTGTTTTTTTACCAACGCATCTTTGAGGCCGTCGTTCCACCCGCGTGCGGCTTTAACAATTTTTGCTTCGATGGCTTTGACATCAACTTTGGGTACCTCGCCTGGCTTGGTGGCGATGATGTAGTGAATACGCGCTAACGCCGAATCAGTGACTTGGGTGAAAAATGAAGACAGACGGCCATTGAATGCGTTGACCAAGATATCGCCAATGGTCACGCGCAACTGCGTATCAAAACGGTCGCGCGGCAAATAAACCAAGCACGATGCAAAGCGCTCAAACTGATCAACACGAATAAACACAGCCGTGCGCGCGCGGTCTTGCAAATGCAACAAGCCCAAACCAACCTGCTGCAGGAAATCGTCGCCACTTTCAAACAGCTCATCGCGCGGCAAGTTCTCCATGATGGCCTGAAGCCGCTTGCCATCGTGGCTGTGTTTGCGAAATCCAACATTATTGCGAATGCGGTCAATCTTGCTGCGTAACACCGGCACGAAATTCGGGCTGTTGGTGTACACATCCGCCGTGAATAGCCCGACGAATAATTTCAGGCCCGAGATTTTGCCAGAATTATCAAAAGTCTTGATCGCAATCACGTCATAGTGGACACGCCGATGCACTGTGGCGCGCTGATTAGCTTTGATAATCAGCATCGTGTTGGCACTGTTCAAAAAGTAAGCAAACTGCGCTGGCACTTCTGCGCCATCCGACAATCCATCGAACACACCAATCTGGCGCTTGGTGAGCACGCCTAAACTTTCGGGCTGAATGATGGCGGCAATTTTTTTGGCGCCCTTCATTTCCAGCGCATAACGCCGGTATCCCAAAAACGTATAATGGTCGTCGTGCAGCCATCGCAGAAAGTCGCCGGCCTCTTGCGCTTGGGCAGCGCCAACCCCTGGTGAAGGTCCATCGAAGTCAGCTGATAAGCGCCCCGCATTACGGCGCATCTGTTGCCAATCGCGCACCGCGAGGCGCACATCATTCAGCACGCTTACTAAATTATCACGAATGCGCTCAAGCATGTCGGGATCAGCCTGGGAGCTGATCTCGATGTGCATGACTGATTCGACCACCTGCCCTGGAACAGCCGAGCTGCGCTCTTCTTCCCCAGCCGGATCGCTCAGCGCGGTCAATTGACCAGCGCCATCACGCAGGACAGTCACAATGGGATGAATAGCTAATTGCGCGGGTTCTTCAACGCGCTCGAGTTCAGCGGTTACTGAGTCGACTAAGAAGGGCATGTCTTCGTTGACAATAATAATCACGGTGCGTGCGGCGCCGTCTTTGCCCCCATCGGTGGAGGCGATCACGCGCACTTTCGAGGTGCCCGGCGCGCGCGCCTGCATAGTTTCCCATACCACCTGGGCGGCACTACACAGCTGGTCGGCACTGCGACCCTTAAGGTCATCAGGCGGGCTGCTGGCATAGAACTGGGCGATAAAGCGCTTAAGGTCATCACGCGCTGCAGGCGGTGCTTTTTTTGTTGCAGCGTCCTGTGCTTTTTTAATGATCTCAGCGATCTCTGAATTGGCCAAAGCAACCATGAAAGTTCCCCCTGACGCGGCGGTGCAGATTAAACCGGCTTGGTGGCCGCGCGTAGTGCGAGAACTCTAACATAGTCAGAGCGTTAGGGCAGGCAGGAGCCATGAATTTTCGGCGGATGTTGCAGTGCAACATAAACCTTAAATTGCACAATTCTGGCTCATGGCCAGTGATTGGCCATTGGCGCCAACCTGCACCATCACATAAGTGTATCTGCCAGACAGGTTTGTTTGAAAAAGCAGAGGAGCGCGGGGTTTGAAAAGATTTTTACACGTTGGCTGTGGTGCCGATTCTCAAAGCCAAACCCCTTTTGCATCCGAGTCTGCAACGTGGCGCGAAACCAGGATGGATGTGGACCCCGCCGTGCGCCCCCATATTCTGGGTTCCATCACAGACATGTCGGCCGTCGCCAATGAAGAATTTGATGCGGTTTATTCTTCACACAACATCGAACACATTTATTTCACCGAGGTTCCCCAGGCGCTAAAAGAATTCCGCCGCGTTCTCAAACCCGGTGGCTTTGCGCTGATCACATGCCCCGATCTTCAATCGGTTTGCGCTCTTATCGCAGAAGGGCATCTGACTCATACCGCATATCTTTCGCCCGCTGGCCCCATCGCCCCAATGGATATTGTTTTCGGATTCCGCCCCGATATTGCGGCTGGAAAACTACATATGGCGCACAAGTGTGGCTTTACCCAAGCGGCCTTAACCGAAGTTTTGCAAGACGCCGGGTTCGGATCAATTGCGACCATTCGCCGCCCAGATCCCTATTTCGATTTATGGGCGATGGCGCTGACCATCACCTCTCCGGAACAACATTTACGTAATGAGGCTGCGAAATATTTTCCAAGATGACGTGGATCACGTTTAAGCCAGCTCAGGAACGTCGATCAGATCGGGGGGTAAATTTTTTGTGTGGCGCTCCCACATCGCGCGGTATGCCCACTCAAGATGGCGCGTCATGCGTGGTGCGTCAAATAAAGGGCTATGATCGCGCCCCTGAATCAGCCTGTGCTTTATTTCAGCTAAAGCCACTGGCGCATTGCCAAGACGCACTGCCGTTTCTTCATATGCGCTCAGCGATGTTACAGCCATTTCTGGAATTCCAGCCGCCCGCACCATACTTTCGCCAATGCGGCTTTGGACTGCCGCTCCTGCGCACGTCAGCACCGGGCAGCCCATCCATAACGCATCAAGCCCAACAGCGCCGGCATTATGCGGAAGCGTATCAAGCATAAGGTCAGCACACGTGAGTCGTTGTAGGAAAATATCGTAGCTGGTGGGGCTGGAAAAAATAATCCGACTTGAGCTGACCCCAGCGACAACAGCCTCTTGCAACAAGCGCTGCTTTGACTCAGCCGAGCGCCCCACCATCCACAGCACACTCCCAGGCACGCGCTTGAGAATACGCATCCAAATCGCGAACACGTCAGGGTTCAGGCGGTTTGAATCGCTGAAGTTGCAAAACACAACTCCGGTCGCCGGGAGTCCAACGTGCACACGGGTGACAGCCTCGCATATGCCCGCAAAGCGGTGGCGGTCGCCCGCCAACATCGAATCAGGAAGCCGCACCAAACTTTCCGTAGCGCGCAGGGATTCAGGATTGGCCGCAACGACTGCATCACTGATTTGATAGTCAATAAAGGGCGCTCCCATGGTTCCTAAATAGCCTGCGAAGCACACTTGGATGGGTGCGGGCCTGTGCGACAAAATATCTGTACGGCTGTTCAGGGTGTATCCCGTCATGTCGATAAGAATATCAACTTTGTCAGCAGATATTTTTTCAGCCGCCGTGCGGGCTTCAAGGCCGTGGAGCTCGTCAAAAGAATCACATGCCGCGCGCACCACATCGCGCACCGGATTGTCAGCGCTTGCCCATACGGAATATGCGCGAATAATAAATTCACCGCACGTGTGATGGCTGATCAATTCCGCGATCAAACGCCCAATCGGATGAAAATGGAAATCAGCCGAAATGTATCCAATCGTTAATCGCCGTTGTGCGTTACCCGGTACACTCGATACAGACGATTGTGATATTGGAATTTGAGAACGTGGTGCGGCAGCGAGGATGGTGTTGGCTAATGCTTGCCC
>JANLSL010000546.1:0-3065 GCA_031362385.1 Alphaproteobacteria bacterium
GGTAAAGCCCGACGGCGCGTTAGAACAACTGATGTCTGAGGCCGGTTACTTTAAAGACGCCGAAGGCAAAGCGATCGCCGATACCTGGGTGAACCCCTTCAATACCGAAACGTGCAAGCCGCGTCATTACAAGTCGAAGCAGACGATTATGGGTGCGCCTGACGGTAGCGTCGGTGGCGAAGAAGAAGGGCGCATGCGTAGCGTGAAAGGCGCCATTGGCCCGGCAGCAGTGAATGGCCAAGGGGTGTGGATCACTGAAAACTTTGGCGCACGCTTTGTGTTACCAAAGCGTGAGAATGTCGACCCCAAAGAAGATGTGGGCGATACATTGGCGAACGCGTCACTGGCTGTGTTTGAAGCGAAGTTGCCCGATATTCAAAACGCTGATCTTGATTCTGTTCCCAGCACGTTGAACTTCACAAGCCTGGGCGGGTGGATGCCGTGGATGCGGATGGGGCGCACGGCTGGCTCAATGGTGTGGCAGTTATATGGGCACAAAGTGAAAAGCGTTGACGCGATTCAACCCACACTGCGCGCGCGGCTGGAGAAAGATTATCCAGGCTGGTTGGCTAATCCGGGCATTTAACTCTTCCAGTGGTGGCAGGCGATCTGGTGGCCACTGCTCAACACTTCAATCGGCGGCACTTCTTTGATGCATTTAGGCGATACCTTCGGGCAGCGCGTGCGGAACACGCAACCCGATGGCGGGTTTAAGGGCGAGGGCAAGTCACCAGAAAGAATCACTGTGGGCTTGGTGCGCTCCAGCGCCGGGTCTGGAATTGGCACAGCCGAGATCAAGGCCTGCGTGTAAGGATGCAGCGGCTTTGCGAACAACGCGTCGCGGTCTGCCAGTTCCATCATGCGCCCCAAATACATCACCATCACGCGGTGGCAAAGGTAGCGCACGACACTAAGATCGTGGCTGATAAAGATCAGTGATAATCCAAAGTCGCGTTGCAGGCGTTTGAGCAAGTTGATGATTTGCGCCTGGATTGAAACGTCAAGCGCACTGACTGGTTCGTCACAGACGATCAGCTTGGGCTTCAGCACCATCGCGCGGGCAATCGCAATGCGTTGGCATTGCCCGCCAGAAAATTCGTGTGGGTAACGGCTGCGCATCTCGGGCAATAATCCAACCGCTGACATGATGTCATCAATACGGCGATCAGCCTCAGCTCGGTCAAGGCGCGGGTCAGCGGCGTACAAAGGTTCGCGAATAATCTCGGCAACGGTCAGCCGGGGATTAAGGCTTGAGAGTGGGTCTTGGAAAACTAACTGCAAGTCGCTGCGCCGTTGGCGCATCTCTTCACGCGGCAAGTCACATAGGTTCTCGCCCAGCCATAGTACTTTGCCATCCGTGGGCGTGATGAGTTGTAAGACGGCGCGCCCCAGGGTTGACTTGCCGCAGCCAGACTCGCCCACCACACCAAGGCATTCACCCGCGCCCACATGAAAGCTCACACCGTCGACGGCCTTAAGCGGCATCGTCTTTGACGACAAAAACCCACCAGACTTGATTGGGAAATGAACCTTGAGGTTCTCGACTTCCAGCACCGTACTCATGCGGCAACCCCCTCACCCCGACCCTCTCCCCCAAGCGGGGGCGAGGGAGAAAAGGAAGCCTCCAAAAGGTGACATGCCGCGCGCCGTGTGGGCGAGATCTGGCGAAGTAAGGGGCGCTCGTCGTGGCAGCGCTGCGTGGTGTGCGCGCAGCGCGCGGCAAAAGCACAGCCCACACCCAGGTTTTGCAGGTTGGGTGGTTGGCCGGGAATGGCTTCCAGGTCTGCGCTCAGAAGCTGATCAAGCCGTGGCATGCAGCGCAACAACCCTTGCGTATAGGGATGCTGTGGGGCGTTGAAAATATCAGCCACAGGCGCTTCTTCCACCATTCGCCCGCCGTACATGACGATGACCCTATCGCACAGCCCGGCGACAACCCCAAGGTCATGGGTGATCAGCACGATGGCACTTTTTGTATGCCCTTTGAGCGCGCGGAAGAGATTGAGAATTTGCGCCTGCACAGTGACATCAAGTGCGGTGGTTGGTTCGTCGGCGATCAGCACATCTGGCTCGCACACCAAAGCCATCGCAATCATCACACGCTGGCGCATACCGCCTGAAAACTCGTGGGGGTACTGCTTTAGGCGCTTCTCGATTTCAGGAATACGCATCGCTTCCATGACCTCAAGCACGCGGCTGCGCGCAGCAGCAGCGTTGAGACCTTTGTGTTTGACAAGCACTTCCGTTAACTGGTCGCCAATGCGCATGTGTGGTGTCAGCGATGTGCCGGAGTCTTGGAAAATCATGGTCACGCGGTTACCGCGCACGTTGTCCAAAGCATCACGGCTCATGGTCAGCAAGTCTTGGCCTTGAAACATCGCGTGTCCTGTTACGCTGCCATTGCCGGCCAACAACCCCAAGGCCGCTAAGAAGGTCTGGCTTTTGCCCGAGCCTGATTCACCGACGATGCCTACGCATTCGCTGTGTTGAATGGCGAAGGACACATCGCTGACGGCCGCAACTTCGCCCGCCTTGGTGTCAAAGCGCACGGTCAGTTTTTCCAGAGCAAAAACAGGGTTCATGACTTAGCGATCTTTGGGGTCAAGCGCATCGCGCAACCCATCGCCGATGAAGTTGAAACAGAACATTGTAATAGCTAGGAAAGTGGCGGGAATGAGCAATAACCAGGGCGCTGTTTCAAGCGCGTTCGCTCCGCGCGAAATCAGCACCCCCCAACTGGTGAGTGGCTCCTGAACGCCCAGCCCCAAAAAACTGAGGTAGCTTTCAACCAGAATGTTTGTCGGCACCAACAGCGTGACATAAACAATCACAGGTCCAATGACATTGGGAATCACGTGGCGGCGAATAATAGTGCCGGTACGCACACCAGATGCCAGTGCTGCCTCAATGTAGTCTTTGCGTTTTACCGATAATGTTTGTCCGCGCACAATGCGCGCCATGGTCAGCCATTCAACGCACCCGATGGCCAGAAAAACGAGGTAGATATTTCGCCCATCGAATTTGGATGAATTCCGTCGGCCTGGTTAAAATTTGGCAAAGCCGCT
>JANLSL010000108.1:0-3805 GCA_031362385.1 Alphaproteobacteria bacterium
GCAAGTTACCCCTGGTTGTTGATGCGCGTAGCGCGATGGACATTCGCTCGGCCCTCAGTATGGCGACCGAATACAAACTCAAGATTATTCTGATCGGCGCACAAGAAGGCTGGATGGTGGCCCCTGAGATTGCCAAAGCGGGGGTGGCTGTGATTCTTGACCCCACCAACAATCTGCCGACGCGGTTCGATTCACTCAACTCCACGCTTGATAACGCGGCCAAGCTACAAGCGGCGGGTGTCAAGGTGGCTTATGCAGTGATGGGCGAGCAAGTTGCTTATAATGCCCGCAACTTGGCGCAGTATGCAGGCATCGCTGTAGCTAATGGTGTGCCGCGCGACGCTGCGTTAGCAGCAGTGACCAAAATACCGGCTGAGATGTGGGGCATTCCAGCTGGGGCACTGGAGCCCGGCAAAATCGCTGACATAGTAGTATGGGATGGCGACCCACTTGAAGTCACCAGTGCGCCGACCCGGGTGTTTATCGCAGGGCGCGAGCAAAACCTGGAAACCCGCCAAACCAAACTGCGTGAGCGCTATCGCAACTTAGGTACTCCGGCCGAGTTGGGGTATCGCTAGCCTTTGCCTTCGAACATTTTGTTCCAACGCTTTTGCATTTGCTTGGGCGTGACGATTTCAACGCGGTGTGAGATCATCCATTTATAGCCGAAGGGGTCGGCCACCGTACCGCTGCGATCACCATAGAACTGATTCTCGACCGCGCGTACTAGCGTGGCACCCGCCTTCACCGCTTTCTTCACGGCGATATCGGCATTCTTGACGTAGATCTGAAATTGCACCGGAGAGCCGCCAAGGGTCACGGGGCTCAAATGGCCCCAATCGGGATATTCGTCGGCTAGCATCATGCGGGAATTGCCGATGGCCATTTCAGCGTGACCCACTTTGCCGCTGGGCTCTTGAAGCCGGAAGTGTTCCTTAGCGCCGAAGGCTTTGGCGTAAAATTTCATCGCAGCAGCCGTGCTCTTCACGCACAGGTAGGCTTGCGGTGTAGGCATTCCTTTCGGAACTGGCGCGACTTTGGCTTTGGGGGTGGTTTTAGCCTTTTTGCTCACAACCATTGCATTCTCCTCTGGATACGCTTATATTTACGTTACGTACCGTAACGTAAATAAGTGGAATGAGTCAAGCTCCCAAGACTGTAAAATCTCCTGCCCGCAAATCACGCGGGCGACCGCGTAGTGCCGAAGCTCGCGTCGCTATTTTGCGGGCGGCTGGCGAGTTATTGGATGAAGGCGGCCTGACGGCGGTGACCATGGAAGGCATCGCGGCGCGCGCAGGCGTGGGCAAGCCAACAATTTACCGACAATGGCCCAATGCTCATTCGGTTGCGCTGTCGGCATTTCTGGCTGCGACGCCTGCAGAAGCGCACGTAAAGATGTCTATTTCTGCCGTGGCTGATTTAAAGCTACAGCTGCGACGTATCGCGGAGTTATTTGGGACGCGTACAGGCCGCGCTGTCGCTGCGATGATAGCAGCAAGCCAAGGCGAGACTGAGCTATCCAAGTCGTTTCGCATTCACTTTATTATGAAATCGCGCGATCAAGGGCGTGCATTACTTCAACGTGCAGTCGCAGCAAAGGAAATCCGCAAAGATATCGATTACGAGATCACACTCGATCTGATTTACGCCCCGATGTATTTCCGACTATTAATTGGTCATGGTCCACTCGATGGCGCATTCACCGACGCCATCGTTGATCACGCTTTCAAAGGATTGAGGTCCGAGAGAAGTCGTCGCTAAAGCTGGTGTGTAAGCCCGCGCGGGTCTTCGATGATCGTTTTGCCATCGTGTGCGCTGACATAGTTGGGGCCGATGGGAACCTTGCCAGCGCCACCGGGAATATCGAGGATGTAGGTTGGCTGTGCGATCCCTGACAAACGCCCGCGTAAACCTTTGACGATCTGCTGCCCACGTTCAATGGGCACAGCGAAGTGCCCAGTGCCCGGCGCGCGATCAAGCTGATGCAGGTAATAGGGTTTGATGCCCGCTGCCACCATGCCGCGGAATAAATTTTCCAAAACATCCACATCGTCATTTACGCCGTGCAGCAGCACAGTTTGCCCGAACAACATCACACCAATTTTGCGCAGGCGGCGTAGCGCAGTGCGTGCGGCTGGCGTTAATTCTGCGCCATGATTGCAGTGAACCGCAATGTTGATGGGCTTATGCACGCCACTCAGTACATTCAACACCGCATCGTCAATGCGCTCAGGTGCTGCGATGGGTACGCGCGAATGAATGCGAATGGCTGCGACATGAGGGATGTCGTCGAGCGCGGCAAGAATGGCAGCCAGGCGCCGTGCTGATAAAACCAGCGGATCGCCACCCGTGATGATGACTTCCCAAATCGCCGGTGTGCGGCGAATGTAATCGAGTGCGGTGGCAAGTTCTGGTTCGCTCAGGCCTACATAATTTGGCCCAACAGCTTCGCGGCGAAAACAAAACCGGCAGTAGACCGCACACACTTGTGTTGGCATCAAGAGCGCGCGATCGGGGTAACGATGCACAATGCCTTTCACCGGGCTGTGTGCGGAATCGCCGATGGGGTCAGAGTGTTCGCCGGGTGCGCTGACCAGTTCATCGGTTGTGGGCAGATACTGACGTGCCACCGGGCCATCAACACCAGTGGCGCGAATGGTTGCCACCGTTTCAGCCGTGAGCGATACGGCATAGCGCGCGATCACGGGCTCCAAGCTGTTCAGCGCAGCCGCTGAGACAAGCTGTGCATCGACCAGGTGCTGGAGCGTGCGCAGGGTTGGTGGGGCAGAGGCGTTCATTGACTATATATATTCATAGATAGTGGGTTCGGGGTTCTTCTAACGGAGCCGTCGGTGGCTGAATAGCCCCAAGGGGGGGTGTTCGCAGTATGATTGCGGGCTTGGAAACCGGGCCATCTAGCGAGCATTATACATATGCACGACTTGAGAGTTTGCTGCGTCGGGGTGAACCTACTTCACAAAGTCGCCAAATCAGAGCGCGGGCCAGATTAGGGAATCGGATTATAAATGATTGTTGTTCAAACGCCGTGGACCCTTAAGCAGGAAGACGCACTTTCAGCCGTGTTGGCCGAGGCCCGGCGTACCATCATTCACGATGGTCCAGCACTGGCGCTGCTTGCTCATGCTGACGGCGGTGCGCAGGACGCCGTACCCGAGGCCGAGATCGCAGCGCTGCTGGGCCGCTTGGGCAAGCAGCATGACCTTTATATATGTGGGTCCGCGTATGCTCGCTGCGTTGGCGAGGCTGCACCACGCACAATCGGGCTTTTGGCAGACCCGTCTGGTCAGATTGTTGCGCGCGCGGCCAAGATCATGCCCGACCTCGTGGAAGGGTTCACTGATACGCAGTGCGATCTGTATGCGCCCTATCAGCCCATGATTGCGCGCACTCCCTTGGGGCAAATCGGCATACTATGCGGCGAGGATATTCTTTATCCGCAAGTGGTGCGGGCCGCTGTAACGGCGGGGGCTGAAATTATTCTCAATCCATCGCGCGAACGCCGTGACCAAAATTTTGAAGCGCGCATGGTCGCCCGCCAAGCGCGCGCCTATGAAAACATGTGCTATGTCGCCGTCGCCTCAGCGACATCAATGATGAATGGAACTGTGGCGGTGAAACTTCCACCGGCGTCGATGGTGGCGGAATGGTGGGGAACCAAAGTTGCAGCCGGCGGGGATGAGTCATTTTTCACGGCCGAGCTTGATATTCAAACGCTGCGCCGTCGTCGCCAAGAGCCGATGGGCTATTTCCCAGCCATTGTGCGCATGCCGATATATGGCCCTGG
>JANLSL010000156.1:0-4745 GCA_031362385.1 Alphaproteobacteria bacterium
CGTCCGGTCGTTGCATTTAGCGAGCCAAGTGTTTTGGCGCCACATCATGTGGCACGACTACTCTCAGTGACGCGCAACGGTACGCACATGACGACTTACAGTTATACCAATGACCTCTCTTATATCGAGTAGCCCTGAGAAGATTGGCGACGCGGGGCCGCGCGTTGGTCAGTCCGCATCGGTGCCGCTTCAGCAGCGCCGTCTCGGGGAAATTTTGCTTGCGCGGGCTGCAATCGGTGACTCTGACCTCGCCAAGGCTCTCGCCTTTCAAGAGTCTTTCCGTGGCAGGCTTGGTGCGGTTCTCGTGCGGCTTGGCGCAGTGTCTGAGGAAGTCGTTCTTGAAGCATTGGCAGAGCAGCTCGACTTGACGCTCGTCACTCCAGAAAAAATGCCCCAAGCCCCAGAAGTTTACATCGAGGCCATGAACGCTTCGACGATTGAGGCTGACTGGTGGCTGGATCAATCAGCGCTGCCGTGGATTGATGAGCAAGGTATCGTGAATTGTATCAGTCGCGATCCGTTGGGTCCGCTGTTGGCCGAGACACTTGAGCAAATTTTCGCAGGGCGCTCACTGCGGTGGTGGTTGGTGCGTGCCCGCGACCTGGATTTCATGATGGATTTGGTTCGCCGCCAACTGTCATCGCAAGACCGAGATATCGATGGTGATGTTGCGCTGCTCCGTGAACTCGCTGAAGAAGCGCCCGTAGTCGAGCTGGTGTCAAATACACTGGCACAAGCCGTTGCCGAAGCGGCCTCTGACATTCACGTTGAGCCTAGCGAACATAATTTTGAGATTCGCTACCGGGTTGATGGTGTTTTGCAAAGCAGACTTGTTTTGCCCCGTTCGCGATTTGATGCGGTTGCCTCGCGCATAAAATTAATTTCAGGGATGGATATTGCCGAACGGCGCTTGCCTCAAGATGGTCGCATCGGTACGCGCATCAGCGGTAAAGACCTTGACATCCGTGTCTCATGTTTGCCGGGAGTTTGGGGTGAATCAATCGTCATGCGGCTTTTGATGAAAGAACAAAAAGCCTACTCACTCGAACGCATCGGAATGGCTGCGGATCACCTTGAGATATTTTCTAAACTCGCCAATGAGCCCCATGGAATTATACTCGTCACCGGTCCTACCGGTTCAGGTAAATCGACGACTCTCAAGGCGACGCTTGATTTCATCAAAGATGGAAAGCGCAAGATCATCACAGTTGAAGACCCCGTCGAATACAATATTGAAGGTGTGACGCAGGTTCAGACGAAATCTGATATTGGGTATACATTCGCGAGGGCTTTGCGTTCCATTCTACGTCAAGATCCTGACGTCGTTATGATCGGTGAAATCCGCGATCTTGAAACCGCTCAAATCGCCGTGCAGGCCTCGCTGACAGGGCACATGGTTTTCTCAACCTTGCACACAAACGATGCCTTAAGTTCATTTACGCGGCTAACCGACATGGGCGTTGAGCCATTCTTAGTGGCATCATCAGTGAGGTTGGTGATGGCACAACGACTGGTGCGTAAACTATGTACCCATTGTCGCGTGCCTGAAGACCCACCAGCAGCAGTTAAGCTGCGCTGTGAGCAGCTGAAGCGCGCCTTCCCCGGACTCCTGAGTGATCTTCCGCAGTGGTTTGCGGCCAAGGGATGTAAGCAGTGTCAAAGCACCGGATATCGCGGTCGGTTTGGTATTTACGAAATGTCGCCGATGAGCGATGAGATTGCCAATCTCGTTATGCATCAGCGCCCCTCACATGAACTCTACCAAGAGGCGCGTAAGAATGGATTTCGTGATCTCTTAGAGGATGGCCTTATCAAAGCGTATCGCGGCGATACGAGTATCGATGAAATCATGCGCGTTGCTGGCCAAACAGGGATTGATTCTGAGTAGAGTTATCTCACTAACCTTCGCCATTTTCGCCACGCTCCATCAATCCAGGTTGCCGTTCGATGAAACAGAGACCGAGCCAGGCTGACATTGCGAAGAGCCTGAGCCTGGCGATTTCGGCGCACCAATCAGGACAACGACTGAAAGCGTTGCAGCTGTACCAAAGTATTCTGGCGGATGACCCACAGAATGCTTACGTGCAGTATTTACATGGTGCCGTGTTATACGAGACGGGGCAAAATCAAGCCGCACTCGAAGCGCTACAAAAATCTGTGGCGCTCAAATCACCTGATCTCGCAGTGCGGAGTATCCTGGGCGCAGTGCATGCTGCTTTGGGTCAACACGATCTTGCGATTGATCAGTTTAGAGTTATCGCAAAAGAAGCCCCGCACGTGCCAGAGGCACATAATAATTTAGCAAACGCTTATCTCACTGCTCAGCGTTATGTGGATTCCGCCGCGTTTTTCCGCAAGGCCCTGAGTTTGAAGCAAGCTTACCCCGAAGCCATGCGCGGACTGGGCATCGCGCTTGATGGGGGCGGTGACAAGAGGGGGGCTGCTCAAGTCTTTCGCGAATGCATTTCAAAATTTCCAAACTATAGCCCGACATATATTTCAATCGCTCAAACTTATTTGAGTCTCGGTGACGATGTGCTTGCGGAAGAAGCATTAAACTTATGCTTGTCTCGATTTCCTAACACAGCAGAAGCCCTGCTCCTGTTTGGAATACTTCGCTATCGCCAAATTCGCTTAGAAGAGGCCCAGGTTTTATTTCAGAAGGTGGTGAGGCTCGCTCCCGGTGATGCCCTGCCGTACGCGTATCTTGCAGGTGTCCTTTTGGCACACGGCAAAACAACGGAAGCGGAATTAAACGCCAGAAAGGCCTACTCAATAAATCCGCGCGACGCTGAAGTGCTTACAAACCTGGGCCTCATTGTCCAGGCGCGCGGTGCGACCGAAGAGGCCATTACTTACCAGCGTCAAGCAGTAGAGATTAACCCGGGAATACCAGAGACCTGGAACAATCTTGGGCTATCGTTGCAACACCTTGGCAATCTCGATGAGGCAATTGAGTGTTACGACAAAGCGATATCATTAAAAGCGCAATTTCACGGCGCTCTGGCGAACAAGGCGCAAGCGTTACTCTCCTTAGGCCGACTTGCTGAGGGATGGAAGATTTATGGGAGTCGCTTTGATCAAAAATTGATGGCGTCAAGTCGTCGTGCTTTTCCTTACCCTATGTGGGCTGGGCAAAGTGGGGCTGATATTCGATTACTCTTATGGACTGATCAGGGCCTGGGCGATGAAGTGCTATATGCCTCGATGATAACTGAGGCCATGGCGCGCGTTGGAGTCTGTATTTTAGAATGTTCGAGCCGGATGGTACCGTTGTTCCAACGCTCGTTTCCAAAAGCCATTATTGTCCCGCGGTCCACACCAACAAATCAAGCAATCGCGAGTGCCCAGCCTACACATCAAATTTCGCTGATCGAACTTGGGAGCATTTTCCGTCAAACACTAGAATCTATCCCAGCCCACAAAGGTTATCTTAAGCCTGACGAGAATCTCGCAAGCACTTTGCGTCAAAAATATCAAACCATGGCCAATGGGCGTCGGATCGTTGGCGTATCATGGAAAAGCGAGAACTTTGTCGTCGGGAGCTTCAAATCCGTTGCATTAGAAACATGGATCCCGATTTTAAAAGTTCCGAACATTTTCTTTGTATGCGTGCAGTACGGTGTGGTTAAGGATGACTTGGCAAAATTGAAAGAAACTTTGGGAATTGATATTTTTCATGACACTGAAATCGATCCCTTAGTCAGTCCAGATCAATCTGCTGCTCAAATTGCGGCTATGGATTTGGTGATATCAACGAGCAACACAACCGTTCACTTTGCAGGGGCACTTTCAGTGCCGGTGTGGACGATGGCACCCATCGGGCCTGGCGCCTTATGGTATTGGTTCGCCGACCGCGATACGAGCCCGTGGTATCCAACAATGCGCATTTTCCGTCAGTTGCGGCCTGGAGAGTGGTCCGATGTGGTCGCAAATGTTGCTATGAGCCTGCAGAAGTGGCTGAGGTCATGATCAAGCAGCAACACAAGCCAACGCAGGGCGCAGCGCAAGCGGCAAAGCTGTTCCAAAGTGGTCAGTTTATTGCAGCAGAAGCGGCAGCAAGGAACGCGCTTGGGATAAAGCCATCAGATGCCGACGCTCTGGCTATCCTTGGTTTAATTGATGCACAAGCCGGGCGGTTTGACTCTGCCTTAAAGCATTTGTCACGTGTCATTGAGTTAAGTCCGAAATCTGCTGATGCCCATTTTAATATCGCATGCGTTTTTCAACGTGCTGGAAATGCTAACCTCGCAGAAAAACATTACCTTGAAGCAATTCGACTCAAGCCCGCTAGCGCCGCATTCCGCAATAATCTTGGGTCACTGTACCAAGAGCAAAGGAATTTTGTCTTAGCAAAAAAATATTTCGAAAGTGCGTTGAGCGCTGATCCGGCGCATGAAAAGTCAGTATCAAATCTGTATTCAATATATCGCCTGTTGGGTGC
The DNA here is from genome assembly GCA_031362385.1 of Alphaproteobacteria bacterium. GTDB lineage: Bacteria > Pseudomonadota > Alphaproteobacteria > Rhodospirillales > Rhodospirillaceae. The sequence goes on from JANLSL010000156.1 coordinate 4,445, forward strand.
AACAGAGGATCTTGAGAAACTCACCCAAGTCGCGATTGCGCGCTGGCCGACGCACGCGCTGCATTATATTGCACGTGCGGAAGCATTATTCTTCCTTGGTCGATTTCAAGAGGGCTGGGAATTGTATCCCTGGCGTTTCAAGTCAGCGGATAAGCCAGCACTTGCGCGTACGCAGCCTGGTCTTGTTGAATGGTCTGGTGAAAATCTCATCGACAAGTCTGTTTTACTCTGGACGGAGCAGGGGCCCGGCGACGAGTTGATGTTCGCCACAGCTTTGCCGGATATAAAGCGTAACATCAAA
>JANLSL010000160.1:0-2479 GCA_031362385.1 Alphaproteobacteria bacterium
GGCACCGGCTTAGCCGCCTCGCCGGTCAAATCCGTCTTGGTGGAAGAATCCGTACTGGGCTGGAAAGAGTACGAGATGGAAGTGGTCAGAGATCGTAAAGACAACTGCATCATCATTTGTTCCATCGAGAACATCGACCCCATGGGCATCCACACCGGCGATTCCATCACTGTCGCCCCGGCGCTGACGTTGACCGACAAAGAATACCAAGTGATGCGCAATGCCTCGATTGCGTGCTTGCGCGAAATTGGCGTGGATACCGGCGGGTCGAACGTGCAATTCGCGATCAATCCGGCAGATGGGCGCATGACCATCATCGAGATGAATCCGCGCGTATCGCGCTCATCAGCGCTGGCCTCAAAGGCGACCGGCTTTCCTATCGCCAAAGTCGCTGCCAAGTTGGCGGTGGGCTATACGCTGGATGAAATTACCAACGACATCACCAAAGCCACGCCGGCTTCTTTTGAACCGACCATCGACTACGTGGTCACCAAAATACCTCGCTTTACGTTCGAGAAATTCCCCGAGACCAAGGCTTTACTCTCCACATCCATGAAGTCCGTCGGCGAGGCCATGTCGGTCGGCCGCACATTCTGCGAAAGCCTGCAAAAAGGTTTGCGCTCAATGGAAACTGGCCTGACGGGCCTGAACGAAGTGTCGGTGGCCGATGACGGTGTGCCAACCACCGATCACGGCACCTTGCGCATTGCACTGGCCCAGCCCAGCCCCGACCGTTTGCTGATCGCGGGCCAAGCCTTGCGCGCAGGGATGACAGTCGAGGACATTTGCAGCATCTCGAAGTTTGATCCGTGGTTCATTCGCGAACTTGAGAAGATTGTGACTGCCGAAAAACAGGTGCGCGCCAAAGGCCTTCCGTCCGACGCGCAAGGCATGCTGGCGCTGAAGAAGCTCGGATTCTCAGACAAACGGTTAGCAGAACTGACTGGTGGTAAAGACACCGCGATTATGGCTGCGCGCCACAAAATGGGTGTCCGCCCGGTGTACAAGCGTATCGACACCTGTGCAGGCGAATTCCCCTCGCCCACACCTTATATGTACTCGTGCTACGAGGGCGACGGACTGAACCCGCCCGAGTGCGAATCACAACCGTCCGACAAAAAGAAAATCATTATCCTCGGGGGCGGGCCCAATCGCATTGGCCAGGGCATTGAGTTTGATTACTGCTGTGTCCACGCGGCCTTCGCCCTACGCGATGCCAAGTTTGAAACCATCATGGTCAACTGCAACCCAGAGACCGTGTCGACTGATTACGATACCTCTGATCGCCTCTATTTCGAACCGCTGACCGCAGAAGACGTGATTGAGCTGATCCGCACCGAGCAAAGCAACGGCCAAGTGTTGGGCGTGATTGTGCAGTTGGGGGGTCAAACGCCCTTAAAGTTGGCCCACGCGTTGGAACAAGCGGGCATTCCGATTCTCGGCACATCGCCCGACGCGATTGATTTGGCCGAAGACCGCAAGCGGTTCCAGAAACTGCTGCATGATCTGAAATTGCGCCAGCCCGCCAACGGCACCGCCATGACACTGGCCGAAGCCCAAGTGGCCGCCAAGCGCATCGGCTACCCGGTGGTGATCAGACCATCTTATGTTCTGGGTGGGCGAGCCATGGCCATTGTTCATGATGAACCCAGCCTGACCAAGTTTTTCCACGATGCCGTGAAAGTTACCGGCAACAACCCGGTCCTGATCGACTCTTATTTGTCGGGTGCCACGGAAGTTGATGTGGATGCCATCTGCGATGGCAGCGATGTTTATATTGCGGGCATCATGGAGCACATCGAAGAAGCCGGGGTGCATTCAGGCGATTCCGCATGTTCGCTGCCGCCCTATTCGTTGTCACGACCGCTGATTGATGAAATCAAACGCCAAACCATTGCCATGGCCAAGGCGCTCAAGGTCGTGGGCCTGATGAATGTGCAGTACGCCATTAAAGACGGGGATATTTATATTCTTGAGGTCAACCCGCGCGCCAGCCGCACTGTGCCGTTCGTGGCCAAAGCAACGGGCGTTGTGGTGGCTAAAATTGCTGCACGCGTGATGGCGGGCGAGAAACTTGCCAGCTTCAAGCTCGGCCCCGATTACGAAAGTGCCCCCAGCAAGGTCAAGCACGTTGCGGTGAAAGAAGCGGTGTTCCCTTTCAACCGCTTCCCTGGTGTTGACATCATCTTAGGCCCAGAAATGAAATCCACCGGCGAAGTGATGGGGTTGGATGTAGACTTCCCGCGCGCCTTCGCCAAAGCCCAATTGGGGGCGGGCACTGTATTACCGCAACAAGGCACTGCCTTCATCTCGGTGCGCGAGCGTGACAAAAACGCAGCCGTCGCCCTTGCCAAAAACTTGACCGCGCTCGGCTTCAAAGTCATCGCCACGCGGGGCACCCAAAAACACCTCGCCAGCCACGGAATCACGGTCGATGTGGTCAATAAAGTCGCCGAGGGCCGCCCCCATTGCGTCGACC
>JANLSL010000164.1:0-2807 GCA_031362385.1 Alphaproteobacteria bacterium
CAGGTTTAAAATTGCCGAGACCACATCGTCCACATGAATCAGCGAAAGTCTGGCCTGGGGGTTGGGCGGGACCAAGGCAAAGCCGCGCGCGGCCAAGCTAAAGATGCGCAAGGTTTCAGGATCACCGGGGCCGTAGACCGCAGGCGGGCGAATAATGCTGATCGACATTTTTGATTTAAATAATTTCAGAGCTTTTTCGCTTTCGCGTTTGCTGGTGGCGTAGTTCGACAGACGCGGCTCACGCGCGGCCAGCGATGACACGTGAATAAAGCGCGGGGGCTCGGCCTGCTCAGAAGCAATTCTGGCCAGCCTGCGTGTGCCTTCAGCATTGTGAGCGAGAAACTCATCGCGACTCAGCGCCTTGATTGCCCCTGCCAAGTGAATCACGGCATCACATCCGTTCACTAATGCGCGCAGTTGCGCTTCATCATCCAGGTGGCCGGGGATCCATGTCAGCGATCCTGGTAAATCATCCGCAGTGGGCGCAGTTGTTTTTCGCGTCAGCGCTTTGACATTTGCGCCATCGCGGCGCAGCGCATGCACCAGATGCTTGCCGATAAAACCGGTAGCACCGGTGACGGCAATGGTGGCGGTGGGATTAGCCATCGAGTGCGACAATCTCGCCAGACTCGAACATGGTTTTGGCTTTGCCGCGCGCAAGTTTTCCCGAGGTTGTTTTGGGCAAACTGCGTGGCGGCACCAGCACGACGTCACACATAATGCCGACAGCTTCTTGTACGCGGGCCTTCACATCAGCGATCAGTTTTGCGCGATCATCAGACGCACCTGGGCGGCATTGCACTAAAATGGTTGGCTTCTCATGCCCTTGAGCATCGACCAGCACGATGGCCGCCGAATCACCCGAGCGCATGGTGTCCATGTGCTCGACGGTCCATTCGATGTCTTGCGGCCACACGTTGCGCCCATTGACGATCATCATGTCTTTGGCGCGCCCGACGATGAACAGTTCGCTGCCCAGCCAGTACCCCAAATCTCCAGTATCAAGCCATCCGTCTTTCACAGCCTCGGCGGTGGCGTCGGGGTCGTTGTAGTAACCGGTCATCACACTCGGGCCGGAAAAATAAACCCGCCCAATTTCGCGCTCGCCCAGCACGCGTTCGTCGTCAACGTCGCGAATTTCGACTTTGTGGCCTTTAATGATAACGCCGCAGCCCACAAACGTGCGCCCCACATGCGAGCCGTCATCGGGCACTGGTGTTGCTTTGTGTGTGGCCAAACCATCTTTGGCTATGTGATCGAGTGTCATACCTGCCATCGGGCGCGAGAACGACACGCCTAACACGCACTCAGCCAAGCCATAACTTCCACAGAAAGCTTTTTCCGACATGCCGTAAGGTTTGAACGTATCGGCGAACAGTTTCATCACCTGCGGCTTAATCATCTCACCGCCAATTCCCGCAACGCGCCAACTTGAAAGATCCAACCCAAGCGAACCCTCAGGCATGGTTTGCACTCGTCTGGCACACAGTTCATATCCAAACGACGGCGAGTACGACATGGTCGCGCGATTTTCACTGATAAGGCGCAGCCAAGTGAGGGGGCGGCGCGCAAAATCTTCAGTGGTCAAATAATCTGTCGAAGTTTGCGACGCGAGCACCGCCAGCATAAAACCCACCAAGCCCATGTCGTGGAAGAACGGCAGCCATGATACAGCGCGCTGGCCTGCGAAATTGTCCACGGCATAGCTCATGGCCGATGAGTTTTTCATCAACGCGTTGTGTGTAACGCACACACCGGTTGGAAAGCGCGTCGAGCCTGAACTGTATTGAATATAAGAAAGCTCATCGGTATGGGGCTTATGCAAATCGCCCTTGCCTTCAGCCCAGGTTGCGATTTCGCCATAGGTGCCGATGCGCTCAAGTCCACCGCCCTCGGCGGCCTCGGTGATCAGTGGCAAAATTTCTGTCTGGCCAAATAGCATACGCGGCTTGGCCGAGATAATTTGGTTGCGGATTTGTGCCACGTACGCTTCACGCCGACCGAACGCGGTTGGGAGGGGCATCGGCACAGGAATAACGCCAGCGTATTGGCAGGCAAAGAAGTGCACTAAAAATTCTGGCGCGTTAATCGCTAGCAGGGCCAGCCGATCGCCTGGTTTTACGCCCGCAGCTGAAAGCCGCAAAGCATGGCTAATCGCGGCCTCGCGCAACGCGCGGAAAGGCATCACGTGGGTTAGCTCGCCCCGCGCAGAATAAAAATTAAACCCCGTGACGCCCTTGGCGGCATAGTCGAGGGCCGCCGTGAGCGTTTCGAACTCGCCTAAGACTTTGGCAAGGCCGGGGTTCTCGGTTGGCGTTGGTCGCAGGGGCGACGCAGCTAACGTAGTAGTTTGCGGCATGACCGCGTTTCACTACACTGCGGTACAAGGGGTCAACTCACCGTATGTAACATTTGTTGCAACACTCATCACAAACCCCGCCATGCCAGGACTGGAAGGTTAAGCACATGCTGATAGACCGCGCATTTATTCGGCTCGACGAGGGCTTGGTCCATTACCGGTCATGCGGGGCGGCGAAGGGCCAGGCACTGCCACTTTATATGATCCACGCTTCACCTGCTTCAGCCATGAGCATGGAGCCGATGATGGGAGCGTTGGGTAAAACGCGGCCGTGCATTGCCCCTGATACACTGGGCAATGGCGACTCAGCGGGCCCGGTGCTTGAATCTCCTGACATGGATTACTATGCCGATAGTGTGGCGCGCATTCTTGATAAACTGAAACTCGATAAGGTCGACGTTTATGGCAGCCACACCGGCGCGCACATCGCGTGTGAGTTGGCGATCCG
>JANLSL010000176.1:0-1564 GCA_031362385.1 Alphaproteobacteria bacterium
TTGATGCGGTCGGTCACATCGCCCAGAGCAAAAATATGGGGCACCGATGAGCGGCTAAATCCATCGACCACTACCGCACCCTTATCACTCAACACAACGCTAGCTTCTTTGAGGCCTAACTCAGCGGTGTTGGGCGCGCGGCCCGTCGCACTCATTACCGCATCCGCTTGAATACTTAAGCCATTGTCGAGCGTCACGCTGAAGACCGTGCCCGCCTTTGCAACCGAGGTGATCGTACACCCGGCATGAAGCTGCATGCCCTTTTTGACCAACTCGTTTTGCAAATGAGCCCGCACATCGGCATCAAAGCCGCGCAGCACATGACCAGCGCGGAACACCAAGTGCACCTCGGATCCCAATGCCCGGAAAATGCCTGCAAACTCCACCGCAATATAGCCACCGCCAAAAATAACGATGCGCTTGGGGCGTTGCTTTAAATCCAACGCTTCGTTGGACGTGATCATGTGTTCGCGGCCCGTAATATCGGGCACGCTCGGCCAGCCGCCCGTTGCGATCAGAATTTTCTCAGCGGTCAGGCGCTTGCCATTGACATCAACCGTATGCGGATCGGCCAGAACGCCGCGTCCCTCGATCAGCGTATTGCCCGCACCGGCCAATAAGTTCCGGTAGGCTACTTCAAGGCGATCAAGCTCTTTGTCTTTGGCCGCGATCAGCTTGGCCCAGTCGTGCGCAGCACCTGCGATGGCCCAGCCAAAGCCGCGCGCATCATCGAGCGCTTCGCCAAAATGAGCCCCCATCACCAACAGTTTTTTGGGGACACAGCCGCGCATCACGCACGTACCGCCAATGCGCGAGTTCTCGATGACAGCAACTTTGGCACCATATTTGCCGGCCATGCGGCTGGCGCGTACCCCGCCAGAACCAGCGCCGAGGGTGATCAGGTCATAATCGTAACGTGGCATTACTCTACCGTGACACTTTTGGCCAAGTTGCGCGGCTGGTCCACGTCAGTGCCTTTCAGCACAGCGGTATGATAGGCCAGCAATTGCACCGGAACGGCGGCCACAATCGGCACCACAAATGGGTCAGTCTTGGGCATGACGATTGAATGCATGGCAAGTTTGCCCGCGCGCTTCACGCCTGCTTCGTCGGAAATCAGGATCACTTTACCCGCGCGGGCCACAACTTGCTCAATGTTGGAGAGCGTTTTTTCAAACAGCGCATCTGTGGGCGCAATCACCACCACCGGCGTATGCTCGTCAATGAGGGCAATCGGTCCGTGTTTCATTTCGCCCGCCGCATACCCTTCGGCATGAATATAGGAAATTTCTTTCAGCTTCAAAGCGCCTTCAAGCGCGATGGGGAATGAAGAGCCGCGCCCCAAGTACAAAACATCGCGCGCGTCGGCCAAGGTTGCGGCAATTTTTGCAATGGCATCGTTGGCGTGGAGCATGTCAGCCACACGCGAGGGCACTTCGGCCAAGGCCGATGATAGCCGCGCCTCGACTTTGTGATCGATAGTACCGCGCGCCTTGGCGAACGTGATGGCAAAGCACGCCAATGCCATAAGCTGCGTTGTGAATGCTTTGGTCGAGGCCACGCC
>JANLSL010000180.1:0-3730 GCA_031362385.1 Alphaproteobacteria bacterium
TTTCTCACACGCCTGCCCGCGCGCGATGTGCTTGGCCATACTGGCTTGAAATTTGCCGTCGCAGGGCATGCGCCAAAGAAGTTTTACGAAACACTTCGGCTCTTTGGCGTGCCGGAAGAATGCGTGATCAAGTGCCGCAACGATGCAACTTATCAGTTTCGGATGCTACATATCTATCGACCCGGGCGCTCTATGCCGCCGCACCCTGAACACGTGAGGTTTCTGCGCGAACACTTTTATAAAGCTGCTGAGGCCCCCACCGCAGGCAAGCGCGTCTATCTCGACCGAACATCAGTTGGCACCCGCATGTTAGATAATGATGCGGAGTGTAAAAAGCTTTTAACGAATGAGGGCTTCGCTGTCGTTGACCTTGCGACCATGTCCATAGCTGCCCAACGTGAGTTTTTGGCGGATGCTGAAATTTTGATTGGAACGCTAGGCACCAATATGTTGGCGCTTTATTTTGCGCCCCTCAGTTGCACCGTCATTGGCATTATTGACGACCCAGCGCTTGATCCGCTGGTCGCTCAAACGTGTGCAATTCTAGGAATGCCATTCCAGTTTTTTGAGGCCGAGGCGGTGGGAGCTTCTGAATTACATCGTCATTCGCGCGACGTGAACTTTCGCGTTGATTGCGCTGCGCTCAGCCAACGCATACGTAGTATTACGAATTCTACAGCCAGCCCGCACGTTTGAATCTTAGAAACAGCGCGACACAAACCAGCACAATCATACTCAGGCCGAAGGGGTATCCAAATTCCCACTCAAGCTCGGGCATGTTCTTGAAATTCATGCCCCAGATACCCGCCATTCCTGTGGCCGCCGCAAAAATTCCGCCCCATGCAGCGAGTTTCTTTGTCACGTCGTTCTCGTCGATGGTGACGATGGACAAGTTCACTTGCATGGCCACAGCGATCATATCGCGAAGGCCGTCGATGGAAGAATTGATGCGCGACAAGTGATCGTAAACATCGCGGAAATATTCCTGAGTGTTGAGGCACATTGCAGGAACACGCCCGCCATAAAGCTTGGCGGCCCCTTCCATCAATGGGAACACAGCGTGTTTTAATGTCATGACTTTACGTTTTAAGGCGTAAAGTCGTTCAATATTCGCCCGCGCCTTGCCTTTGGAAAAGATGTCGTCTTCAATTTCATCCAGCGCGGTTTCAAGGCCATCGAGGATGGGAAAATAGCGGTCGACGACTGAATCCATCAGTGCATAAAGCACAAAGCCCGAGCCATGTTTCAACAAGTGCGGTTCACGCTCGCACCGATCACGAACGCCCAAGAAGCCCACATTGCTGCGATTTCGCGTTGAAAGAATGTAATTGTGCCCTACGAACACGGCCACTTCGCCAACATGAAGGTCTTGTTCAATCAGCTCAACCAAGTGAATAACCGCAAACACGCTGTCGCCGTATTCTTCAATCTTGGGGCGCTGGTGGCCCACCAACGCGTCCTCGACGGCCAATTCGTGCAGGCCGAACTCAGCTTTCATCTCTGCGAGCTCGGGGGCAGTCGCATCTTTCAACGCTACCCACACAAAACACTCCGGGTCGGTTAAATAGGTATGGATCTCGCTGATCGGTATATCAGCAATTTTTCGCCCGTTCCGGTACGCAATACAGTTGATCAGCATGGCAGCCCCCTTGGCTTTTCCATCATCACGGTTGGCGGTATCTGCTGGCAGTGGAATCTCGCGCCTGTCCGGTTTAGTCTGATGTCCGGAAAAGAGCCAGTGGGTTACGCTCAAGGGGAAAAGCCGTGCGCCGAAAATTGTTACTTAGCCTGCTCAGCACCATTTTCATGGTGTGTATGTCCCCTCATCAAACCATCGCCCAGACCAGCGAACTTAACGCCCGGTTCATGGCCTGCCGTGTCATTGGCGACGTCACCGCCCGCGCGGCTTGCTATGACCGCCTGGTTGATGGAATGAACCAGGTGCCTGCCCCTGTTGCCGCGGCCCCGCGCGCGCCGTCGCCGCCCCCAACCGCCGCTGTTCCGGCAGCACCGACTGCAGCGCCGCGCCTGACGCCACCAGCACCAGAGAGCAAATTCGGGGCAGAATCTTTGCCACTGCAAAAACGCGACCCCGGGGCAGTTCCGTCGCCCGACCAAATAATCGCTAAGGCCGTGTCTGTTCGCATTGATGGTTCGGGTTTCGTTATTGTGACACTCGCGAACGGGCAGACGTGGCGCCAGACCGAGGGCCCTGAATTACGCATATTACCGGGCGCTGAGGTGCGAATCCGCAGCGCGCTATTGGGTTCATATTTAATGTCGCTGGCCTCGGGTAATCGCTCGGTGCGTGCCAAGCGTGTCAATTAGTGTGCTGTCACCGTGATCAAGCCCCCGCCTTCGCAAATTAAGCCCTCGCAATTATCGATCATCACCAGCTTGACCAATTCAACGGTCAAGCAACTGACAAGCCTGCGATTAGAAAAATTCCGACACGAGCATGAATTATTTCTGGTCGAAGGTGTGCGCATGGTGCGCGATGCCCAGCGGGCCGGGCGTGTGCCTAAGATATTGGCGGTTCACCACGACCAGTCTCACCAGCCCGAAGCCGTTTCGCTGATGAAAGGCTGCGAGACGGTTATTTCTGTCACCGAAGAAATTCTTACTAAAATCACATCTAAGGAAAATCCACAGCTCGTCGTTGCTGCTTATGAAATTAAGCGGCAGCCGCTTTCCAGCATTAATCCCCAAGCGGGAGATTTATTTATCGCGCTTGATCGTGTGCGCGACCCCGGTAACTTAGGCAGTGTGATCCGCTCTGCCGATGCCGCAGGTGCCGCCGGAGTGGTGCTGATCGGTGCTTCTTGCGATCCGTATGCACCTGAAGCAATACGCGCGAGCACCGGTTCAATTTTTCATGTGCCTGTGTTTGAAGGAACCGAGGCAGATTTTATTGCAGTGGCGCGAAAGTGGCCCGGCAGTGTTGTTGGCACCGCAGCGGCAGGGCGCGTTGAATATCGCAACGTAAAATACGAAGCACCAAGCCTTATTGTGATGGGCACAGAGCAAAGTGGCATGTCAGCGGCGATTGAGCGCGCCTGCACAACTGTGGTGCGCATCCCCATCCATGGTCGTGCGGAGTCGTTGAATTTGGCCGCAGCAGCGGCGTTGATGCTCTACGGTGCGCGTGAATCTGGAGAATTAACAAAAGGCATATCATGACCAAATCGCTGGTGTCGCGCTCGCGCGCCCGATGTAAGCTAGCGCGGTATCAAGTTCAACCACCTGATGTGCAGTAGCGCCATGTGCAGAATTCTCGGCCATACGATTGCTCTGGTTAGTATGTTGATGCTCGCACTGGTGGGTCCGGCTTTGGCTGCTGGCGGGACAATCCGTTTTGCCCTTGCCACATTGCCTCCACATCAAGGAAATCCCTACGCCACCTCGTCAATGCCCAGCATCACCACGACCTCGGCGATCTATGAGGGGCTGACGCGCATTGCGCCCGATGGCGCGTTGAAGCCCTGGCTCGCCACATCGTGGAGCAATGTCGACGAAAAGACCTGGCGGTTCACTTTGCGCAAGGGCGTGATATTTTCAAATGGCAAGCCATTTAACGCCAGTGCCGTTGCGGCGTCAGTGACGTATATGGCGACCAAGGCCCGCCCGATCGACGGATTGGTGCGCACTGATTTGCCGCCGCTCGAGTCCGCCCGGGCGATTGATGAATTCACGGTTGAGATCGTGACCAAGAATCCGGTGCCGACGTTTC
>JANLSL010000222.1:0-6736 GCA_031362385.1 Alphaproteobacteria bacterium
TCGTAAAAATAGAGCGAGACATGCTCCCTCACAGCGGGATCGGTGATATTTTTGGCTACCCAGGCCAGATCAGCGGCGCGGAAAACCTGAACGTCAGCGCCCATCGGGTACGAAGGTTGCCGGGCGTTCGTCACCACATCAGCCTCATTGGCAAGAAAAGTAGCGACACCCATATCAATCACTTCGGGGCAGAGTAACGGGCAATCGCCCGTCACTTCGACAACAATGTCGGATTTCATCATCGCATGCGCATCGACCACACGCTGAAGCACGTCATCTTCACTTCCACGGTAAACCAGAACTCCTTCGCGCTTTGCCCACTCAACAATAGCTTGGTCACGCGGATCGGTGGAGGTCGCGACGACAATATCGTTGAGGTTTTTGCATGCGCGCAGACGCTCAACCAACCGAGACAACGACGGCCGCCCATTGATGTCCATCAGCACTTTTCCCGGGAGGCGGGAGGAGCCCATGCGCGCTTCAATGCTGGCGACGACGCGCGACATGGATTTTAAGGCACCACGTTGCGTAATTCGTGACGCGCCGCATGAACCTTACGGAACGCACCAATGAGTTGGTCGATTTCGCTGTCAGAGGCATCAGGCATGCAGGTCTCAAAACACAAAGCTTCAGAACGATAAAGCCGCTCGGCGACCGGGCACAATTCACCTTCATACCGTCGATTGGTCAGCGTGAATGGAAAGCCTGCGTTGCCATAGCCAATGCGACGCTGGAACACCGGCAAATGATAGAGCGGGCGCGTATACCCAACAAAATTCGGAAACCCTTCTGCGGTGAGCGCTTTGCTGAACACTGCGCGCGACACACCCAGCTCGTTTTCATTGTAGCGGCACGTCCACACATAGTACGCGTGCGTACATCCCGCGCGCGCCGAGGGTACCTGAATACCCGCAAGATCTTTTAGCCCTTCACCCAGGCGCTCAGCCATCGCGACGCGCCGCCCCACATGTCGGTCAGCATTGGCCAATTGCACCAGCCCAACCGCAGCGGCCATTTCGCCCAACCGATAATTAAATCCAATCAGCGAGGGGATATCTTTCATGTTCAGTGGTTCGATAATGTTCTCGGCGTGATTACGAACCATCTGCAAGCGCAAAGCTAAATCGTCATTGTCGGTCAGGCACACACCACCTTCGCCCGTATGAATGTGCTTGTGGTAGTTAAGGCTAAACACACCGATATGGCCAATCGTGCCTGCATACTTGCCATCCTCATGCGCAAGTATAGCCTGCGCATTATCCTCAATTAAATAAATGCCGTGTTTATCGGCCAGCGCGCGCAATTCGCGCAAGCGCGCAGGATGACCAAATAAATTAACCGCAATGATGGCGCGTGTGCGTGGGCCAATGGCTTCACGAACTGCATTCACATCGATGCAGAAGGTTTGATCTTCGACATCGGCAAAAACCGGAATGCCGCCATACACCAAGGGCGCCATTGCGGTGGCCGACATGGTATAGGGGGGTACAATAACTTCATCGCCAGGCCCTAAGCCAATGGCGCCCATGGCAGCAAACAGGCCTGACGTTGCGGAATTAACTGAAACAGCGTGCTTACTTTTGAATCGCGCAGCCCACGCGGCTTCAAATTCACGCACCTTAGGGCCACCCATAAACTCGTCGCCCCAGCTGCCGTAGAAACCCGACAAGCATCCGCTATCAATCACAGCGGCAACCGCACGTTTTTCTTCCTCGCCGACAGAACGATATGGGCGCAGGGGTTGGGAAACGGCTTTCGGCCCACCCAAAATAGCTAACTGACTCATGACGCAGGTTTTCCAATTTTAAGGGGGGCCGTTGAATCAAGCTCGTCGGCGCACAGGCCGAACTCTAACAAATCAATGGACTGACCATCACAGATCAAATGTTTACGACGGAGCCCTTCTTGCTTGTACCCGACGCGCAAGAACGCCTTAGCGCTGCTGATGTTAGGGGCATAAACCCCCGCCGACAACTTGCGTAGTTTAAGCTCACGCATGGCATAACGACTGATCAGCGCAATTGCGACGCTGGCCAGCCCCCTGCCCCAAGCACTTCGATCACCAATGAACAGACTAACATCTGCAACCCCGTGCGGCTGCTTAATGGGACCGACCTTGATGTTGCCCACATGACGTCGTTCTGGACCAAGGCATATCGCAAAAAAATGCTGGTCAGTGCTGGCTAATACGCCGTGTACGTACGCAGCCACTGTATCGATATTTTGCGCACTGAATCGCGTTTCAAGATACTGATTCACAAGTGGGTCATTCAGCCAGCCCACATACGTTGGTCCGACATCATTCAGCGTCACGGGCCTTAAAGACACTTGGTTATCGTCAGAGGTCATTGATGGGAGCATGGGTATTATCCTACACGACTTTGAACGCTAAGCCGTAGTTGGATAGAAACGCCTTCGCGCGCAGTGGATTACTGTCCGAAAAATTAAACAAGCTGCCACAGGCTAATGCGCTGACCCCCGTCTCAAGGAATGCATCACGCAAGTGATTGTAGTTGCCCGAGCCCCCACAGCCGATCACCGGGACTGTGGCAATGGCACTGACAAGCTTGATGAGCGGCACATCAAAGCCCTCCATCATGCCATCGTTGTCAATAGACTGGACAAAAAACTCGCCTGCGCCGGCGGCCTCGCAAGAACGGATATGATCCTCGATCTTAACGACCTCCTCGTTTCGGCCGCAGTGAGAACGCGCAACATAACTTCCATCAGCCCGGCGGGCAGCATCAATTCCAACCACAACGGCTTGCGCCCCAAACCGATCTGCCACTCGCGTAATGACTGATTTATCTTTGTAAGCAACCGAATTAAGGACGATTTTATCTGCACCATTTTGGATAAGAAATGCAGCGTCTTCAAAAGAGCGTATCCCGCCGCCGATGGCCAGTGGCATAAAACACACTTCAGAAACGCGCTCTAAGAACGCGGCAAGGGGCTTAACCGACTGCCCTTCGCGCGCAATGTTGAGAAACACGAGTTCGTCAGCATACTGGCTGTTGTAAACGGCTGAGCTTTTGACCGGATCGCCGACATCGCGAAACGAATCAAAGCGCTGGGTTTTAACCAAGCGGCCGTTGAGCAACAACTGTACGGGGATGATGCGTTTTTTTAGCATTTACCATCCCATAAGCAAAAATTCTCAAGAAGCTTCAGCCCATTCACTTCGCTCTTTTCAGGATGGAATTGAAATCCGACGACATTGTTGCGCCCAATCACAGCCGTCACTGGTCCGCCGTAATCAGTTTCACCAAGCACATCATCGGCGGCATCGCACACCATGGCAAACGAGTGTACAAAATAAAAATCGCGCTCGTTCTTGAGGCCCTCGTAAACCGGATGGGCACGTTTGGTCATCAGGACATTCCAACCCACATGGGGTATACGGTAGCCTGCGCCAGGTGTCAGGCGCTTGATTGTGCCGGGGATCAGGCCAATCCCATCAACTTCGCCACCTTCAGTGCCCCGTGCGGCCAACAACTGCATGCCTAAACACACGCCTAACAGCGGCCTTCCAGTGGCAACATAGGCGTGGATCGGGGCGCGCAGCTTGCGATCAACAACCGCCGCCATGGCGGGCTGAAAGTGGCCGACACCTGGGATGATCAAGTGGCTAAGATCAGCGAAGGAGGTTTCATCTTTAATAACCTGAGAATCGAACCCATTCTGATGAATAGCGTTCGATAAAGACCGCAAGTTACCGATCCCAAGATCAAGAATACCAATCACGTCGATACCTTATCTATCGCGAGCGGAAAGATGTTATCGCCCCGCCATTTGCTTGCGCGCGATGCCTTGCTGATGGGCTGGTTCGCGATACCACTTATCAAAATCGTGCGTCTTAGGCGCAGTGGCAGCATTAAAGTCAGGCTTAAAGGGCGGCACGACCGTCTTGGCCACAATGGCATTAAATTCCTCTTCGCTGATGCCCAGGTACTCGAGGAAAATCAGCAATGATGGCGGCTTGCGACCTTCATAGGTGCCAATCAACTCTTTGGCGCGCTCCATGGTGATGCGGCCATTACGCAAATCGAGCGCTGTCATTTGCGTCACGCGGCTATAGCCCCGCTTCAAGAACTTGATGTAGTCGCGCACACCCTGCATATGGCATTCGATCTTTTCATAGGAATACTCATCCCACGGCATGCCTTCGACTTGCTCGCCCTGCCAACCCAGGTCTTTTTCGATCAATGCCACTTGTTTTTTAACATCCCACGGAATGTAGGAGCCCAAACAGACCGAGCGATACCGCAAGCGTTTGAGGGCTGCCATTGCCGGATACGTAAAGGGTGTAAGATCGCGCGGATCGAATTCGAAATCATCTTTAATCATGCCCGCCATGTCTTCAGCTGTAATGCCAAGATTGACGAACCGATTGAAGCGCGTCTCGTCTACTTCCTCGATTTCGTTGTCCTTATAATCATAGTAGGCCGTGTACTCCGATGACGGCTCGCCCCAGAACACCAAGGGCACGCTATATTTCAGAGCCACGTGCATTGGATACGCGAAAATTCCAGTATGGCAGTGCCAGCAAAAATCACCCTTGCGGATGAGGGCTTCGAGCATCACGCGTTTGACCAACTTCCAGTTTGGCGTGAACGACAGCACATCGACGCCTAAGTTTTTGAAAGTGCGCTCGTTGTTTTTGAGCAAGGTCTCGCGCATGAAGCCGTGGTTGAACTGCACCACCAGCGGCTTGATTTTGTATTCTTTGACCAAGTGATACAGCGTGAAGGTGCTGTCCTTGCCACCTGAAAACGGCACGATGCAATCATACTCGTGCTTGCCGCGATATTGCTCGATCAGCTGATCAAGCGTGGCTTTGCGCCCTGACCAATCAATAGCTTTGTCTTTGAATTCTTTCTGACGGCAGACGTTACAAACGCCCGCATCGTCGAACTCGATGGTTTCGTAGGTTTCGGGTAAATTGCAGGACGTGCAGCGCTTGAGCATCGATATCCACCGGTTGGGGACGGGCCAAGGGTGCGAACCAAGCCCAGGAGGCCGATATATGACCCTGCCAGGGTACGCGATCAACCCAATTATGACCTCACAATACGTGAGAGGGCGCCACCGCAGGCATTAATTTGTTGTTCGAATAAAGGGGGTTGCCGCGCGCTAGACTAAGTCCCAGGTGGCAGGAGTGCCCTTCTTGGCGGCCTTTTTGACGGGGCGCCCCAACAGCGTGTCGTAGAACTTTGGCGCCAAACCCAAACCCGGGCGGATACAGCGCAAGTTTTCACGGGTCAGGACTTCACCGGCTGCCACATCCTTGACCACATAAATCGTGCGGCGAAACTTCAGGGATTGCGTTTCAGCGTCAGTCAAGCCGTAGTGAACCTCGCCCAAAGACTGCCAGGCCCGCTCAGTCTCGACGACGAGAGCGGTCATTTCCTCAGGCTCGAGCGAAAACGTACTGTCGACCCCGCCGTCGGCACGACGCAAGGTGAAGTGCTTCTCGATGACGGTGGCGCCCATGGCAACGGCAGCCACCGAGGCGCCAATGCCCATGGTGTGATCGGACAAACCAATCTCGCACTCAAAAAGCTGACGCATATGCGGAATGGTACGCACATGGCTGTTCTCAGGCGTGGCCGGATACGTGCTGGTGCATTTGAGCAAAATCAGGTCACGGCACCCGGCGGCCTTGGCCGCGCGCACGGTTTCGTCGATCTCAGCCACACTGGCCATACCCGTTGATATGATCATGGGCTTGCCGGTTGCAGCGACTTTGCGCACCAGATTGACGTCGGTGTTTTCGAATGACGCAACCTTGAAGCACGGCACATCAAGCTTCATCAAGAAATCAACCGCAGTGTCATCAAAAGGCGTGCTGAAGCATAACATGCCCAATTCCTGGGCGCGGCGCATGATCGGTGCATGCCATTTCCACGGTGTGTAGGCCTTTTGGTACAGATTGTGCAGCGACGTGCCCTTCCACAACGACTTTGGGTCGTCGATAAAGAACTCACCATCTTGGACATCAATGGTCATCGTATCGGCGGTATAGGTTTGCAGCTTCATGGCGTGTGCGCCGGTTTTGGCTGCCGCCTCGACGATCATCAAAGCGCGGTCGAGAGATTGGTTATGATTGCCCGACATCTCGGCAATAATAAACGGCGGTGCGTCTAAACCAATTTTATGAGAGCCAATGCGAAACGTATGTGGTGCGGTCATTTATTTACTTCAACAGGGTGATACGAACGTCGGCTTCAATTGAGTCTGTTTTACGCGAGGCGCGTTTGAACTCAAGGCGATACGGGCCGACCTCCAGGAAAGCGTGGGGATAGCCATCTGCGTCGAGCATGCGGATCATGTCAAAAACCCGATCAAGTGATTTGACCTGTGCCAAATTACTTTGCTGAGGTGTGCGTCGACTAAACGTCGTCGCGCGACCTTTTTGGGGTTTTGGTTTGGGCTTTTTGGTTAAAACTTCAATAATCATATCTTCAATCACCCGATCGGCGCGCATGAAAATTTCTTCTGCAGTTCCTTGTAAGCTTAAGTCGCGTTTCAAATAGATAGGTCCAGCGTCAAGCTCATGCGCGCACTTCAATGCACTAATTTTCGTGCGCTTATGGCCCCGCATAATCAGATTTTGGAGCGGGCTTCCACCGCGGCCAAATGGCAAATCTGTCATGTGGAAAATAACACACTCAAATGCATCGAAAATGTCAGCACGAATAATGTGTGACCAGTGCGGAAAGAAAACATAGCTTGG
>JANLSL010000243.1:0-1947 GCA_031362385.1 Alphaproteobacteria bacterium
CAAGTCTTTGAGCCTGGTGATAACGCCGTCGATATCAGCCAGGCGCGGCACAACATAGAACGTTTGCCCGCCCCGGAAACGCTCGCGCAGAATGGCTTCGCGGATCACAACGCCGTCAAACGGAAGAACGAAGGTGCGCACCGCCAGCCTGTCAACAGGTGGGGTGGCAATAATCGACATGTCACGCACACCTGTCAGCGCCATTTGAAGTGTGCGCGGAATAGGCGTGGCCGAAAGTGTCAGCACGTGCACTTCGGCGCGCATTTGTTTCAAGCGCTCTTTATGGGCAACGCCGAAGTGTTGTTCTTCATCGACAATCAGCAGCCCTAAATTCTTCAAGCTCACGCTTTGAGCCAACAAAGCATGTGTGCCGACCACGATGTCAACTGTGCCGTCAGCCAGCCCTGCTTTGACGCGCTCAGCATCTTTGGCCGCAACCAGGCGCGACAATTGCGCAATCCGCAGTGGAAAACCCACCAACCTTTCGCTGAACGTTTTGAAGTGCTGGCGTGCAAGTAATGTCGTAGGCACCACCACAGCAACTTGCATGCCCGTCATGGCGGCGGTGAATGCGCTGCGTAAGGCAACTTCGGTTTTACCGAAACCCACATCGCCGCAAATCAAGCGGTCCATGGGCTTACCTTTGCCCAAGTCATCGATGCAGTCGGAAATCGCGCGCAATTGGTCGTCGGTTTCTGCATAAGGAAAGCGGGCACAGAATTCATCATAGAGGCCTTCGGGTGGAATAAACGCCGGGGCCTCTTTCAGCTGGCGCAAGGCGGCAATATTGATCAGCTGCTCGGCCATATCGCGAATACGTTCTTTTAGCTTGGCTTTGCGCGCCTGCCACGCTGCCCCACCAAGCTTATCGAGCTGCACGCCAGTAGTTTCGGACCCAAAGCGCGACAACACTTCGATGTTTTCAACCGGCACGAATAATTTGTCATTGCCGTAATAAATCACCCGCAAGCAATCATGCGGAGCACCGCCGACGGTGAGGGTTTCTAAAGTCTCGAAGCGCCCAATGCCGTGCTCGATATGCACAACTAAATCGTTCTCACTTAGTTGCGATGCTTCGGCGATGAACGCTTCAGCTTTACGGCGCTTGCGCCCCGAGCGGATTAATCTGTCACCCAGCAAATCTTGCTCAGTGATCAGTGCTATGTCTTTGGTGACAAAGCCGCGTTCCAGAACGACACTAATTGCCGCAACCGTGCCGTGGGGCGCTTTCAGTGCATCAGGCCAACTATCGGCATCAACGAACGATGTGAAGTGATGGTCCTTCAGCACGCCCTTCAAGCGTGCTCGGCTGCCCGCGCTGGTGCAGGCCAACACCACGCGGCGGCCAGCCAATTGTTCTGCGCGAACGTGCGCCACAAAGGCCTCGTATACGTTCTCATTGGGGCGGGCACGGACATCGGCGAAATCATGACCTAACCGTCCGCCGGCATCATCCTCGAGCCCAAGGTCAGTTGCGGCGAAAGCGCGAAATGCGCTGACCGTCCGATCTGACAAAAGTTTCAGCAACTCGTCAGTTTCAATATACAAGGCGCCCGGGTGTATCGGGTTGTAGATCATCCCGTTATCAAGATCGGTACCTTTGGCTTGGGCCGCTGTGACAGCACGGCGGGCCTCGTAGTAATCGCGCACCATCTCAAAACGTGCGCCAACTGACTCTTCAATGTCGTGATCAAGCGAAATGCTCGCCGTGGGAAGGTAATCCAGGAGCGTGGCGAGGCCGTCATGAAACAATGGCAGCCAATGTTCCATCCCTAAGAATCGCCGCCCCGCACCGACTGATTCGTAAAGCGCGTCAGTGCTGGCAACAGAACCAAACAATTCGCGGTAGCGGCTGCGAAAACGGTTGATGGATTCAGGCGAGAGCACAATTTCGCTCATGGGTTTGAGCGTCGTTTTCTCACATCCGGTCGTTGTGCGTTGGCTGAC
>JANLSL010000257.1:0-1896 GCA_031362385.1 Alphaproteobacteria bacterium
TGATATCCGCAAGGCCCGACACATCGATATCTGCCGCAAGCACACCAAAACCCAATGCCCGCAACGCGCGCGTATGACGCCCGTGGCCAGCCGCGACATCAAGCACCGTCCCACCTGGCGCAATAAGTGCGGCAAAGCGCAGCACCCAGGGCGATGGCGCAATATTGGTCTCGGTTGGGCGATCAAAGCTTGGCATGAAAAATACCCGAATCTGGTGCACAGATAGCATAGTCTTCTCCACCACAAGGTTTCACCCCACAAATTAACGCGGCTTTGAGTCGACCTTGGTTACGCGGCGGGATACGATGATCTCTTATTTCAAGAGGGGGTCATGCCATGAAAATCAACCTGCGCGGATTGCTTGCGCTCAGCGCGTTATCACTGGCTTTGGCTGGCTGCGCCACACCAGCACCTCAAAATCTCGATGTCAAAGCCATGGCGATCCACGACCGCGTAACCACATTTGACGCTGAAATGGATATCCCGCTTGATTTCATGGTTGGCGACAAAGACGCTGGCAAAGAAACCAAGATGCAGGTTGACCTGCCCAAGATGGATGCAGGCAAGCTTGACGGCGCTGCGTTTGTTTTGTTCTCGCTGCAAACTAAACGTGATGCCGAAAACTATGCCAAAGCCCGCAAGGAAATGGATACCAAGCTTGCAGCGATTGAGAAGATGCTCAGCGCCTATCCGACGCGCATCGAGATGGCGCGCAAAGCCGACGACGTTGCGCGCATTGTAAAAAGCGGAAAACACTTTGTGGTATTGTCGGTCGTGAACGCATCAGCTTACGGCGAGAACACTAAGTGGCTGAGCGAGCTGTATAGTCGTGGGCTTCGTATGGTGGCGTTTAACCACGCTGGCCATAACCAATTTGCCGATAGCAACCGCCCCCAAGACAAATTCGGCGACAAGCCGGAAGAGCATGGCGGGCTATCACCCTTGGGCAAACAGGCGGTTGCTGAAATGAATCGCCTCGGGATCATTGTCGACATTTCACAGATCACTAAGAAAGCCGTGCTGCAAGCCGTTGAGCTTTCAAAAGCGCCAGTGGTTGCTTCGCATGTGGGTGTGAAAGCTAAAGTAGACACCGGACGCAACCTGACCGATGAAGAAATGAAAGCCATCGCCGCCAAAGGGGGCGTAGTTCATATCGTTGCGTTTCCAAGCTATTTGAAAGGGCCATCGAAAGAACAAGAAGCTGACCTAGCGCGCATCGAAAAAAGTTTCGGCCTCAAGACCTTTACAGATGCCGGCAGCAAATTATCGAAAGATCAAATGCCCGCGTTCATGAAAGCCATGACTGAGTATCGCGAACGCTGGGCCAATGCCGGGGCTTCGGTGGTCGATATGGCCGACTCTATCGACTATGCCGTTAAATTGATTGGCATCGACCACGTCGGCATTGCGACTGACATGGAACACGGCGGGGGTGTGATTGGCTATGCATCCGCCGCAGAGGCCCCGAACCTGACCAAAGAATTGGTCAAGCGCGGTTACAGCGAGCGTGACATCGCTAAGCTATGGAGCGGCAATTTCCTGCGTGCATGGAAGGCCGTGGAAAAGGCAGCGGGAAAGTAAAACTTAGGCCAGTTAAGGCCCGATTCTCCTGGTTTGACCGCCCGCGCGCGAGGTTCTAATAACGGCTATCGAAAGAGTGCTGTTCCCCGGAGCATTTGCGCGTGGCTGACAATCGTTCCTCATCAGGTTCTGAGGCTGATATTTTAGCGCTGGCCGCTGACTTTCCAGCGGCGACCGACGAAGCATGGCTAAAGCTGATTGAGAAAGTTTTGGCCGGCGCGCCCTTCGACAAAAAACTGGTGAGCCGCACATACGACGGCATTGCGATTAAGCCGCTTTATACCAAGGCCGACTGGAGTGCTGAGGCTGGTTTTC
>JANLSL010000283.1:0-2755 GCA_031362385.1 Alphaproteobacteria bacterium
TTCAGGCCCAATGAGATGCGGCGCTTTTCTTGGTCCACATCCAACACCATCACATCGACTTCTTGGCTGGTGGAGACGATCTTACCAGGATGAACGTTCTTCTTGGTCCAGCTCATTTCAGAAACGTGGACCAAGCCTTCAACGCCGGCTTCCAGTTCCACAAATGCGCCGTAGTCGGTGATGTTAGTGACACGGCCTTTAAGGCGTGCATCTTTCGGATACTTGGCCACCGCGCCATCCCATGGATCGGCTTCCAACTGCTTCATGCCCAGCGAAATGCGCTGTGTCTCCATGTTGAAACGGATGACTTGGACCTTCAACTGCTGGCCAACTGACAACGCTTCAGACGGATGATTGACACGCTTCCAGGAAATATCGGTGACGTGCAGCAAGCCATCAACGCCGCCCAAGTCAACGAATGCACCGTAGTCGGTGATGTTCTTGACGATGCCGTCGAGAATCTGACCTTCCTTCAGGTCTTCCATCAACTTCGAGCGTTCGTGTGCGCGGGTTTCTTCCAACACCGCACGGCGTGAGACTACGATATTGCCGCGCGCGCGATCCATTTTCAAAATTTGGAACGTCTGCGGACCACCCATCAGATGATTGACATCTTTGACGGGGCGAATATCGACTTGGCTGCCGGGCAAGAAGGCGACTGCGCCATTGAGGTCGACCGTAAAGCCACCTTTGACGCGGCCAAAAATAATGCCTTCAACGCGGGCGTTTTCTTTGTGCTGATCTTCCAGCGTGTTCCAGGCTTCTTCGCGGCGGGCTTTGTCGCGCGACAGAATGATCAGGCCTTCGCTGTCTTCGTAGCGTTCAACAAACACGTGAACTTTGTCGCCCGCCTTCATTTCAGGCTCTGCGCCATTGCGCGAGAATTCCTTCAGCGGGATGCGACCTTCAGATTTCAAACCGACGTCGATCAACACGGCGTCGTCGTCGATACGGATGACGGTGCCATGCAGGACGGTGCCCTGAATGCTGTCGTTCTTTTCAAATGATTCTTCGAGGAGGGCGGCGAAATCTTCCTTCACCGCAGCGGCTGATGCAGCCATGTGCGTTTATCCTTCCGGTTTTGTGATACTGGCCCCCGGTTGGTTCCGGTGGTCTTGCGGGCGCTGCCAGCACCATGCTGACCGTCACCCATGCCCAGGATTAAATCCCGAGTCGTTAACTTTGGTCCTTAAACGTGAGGTACCCTCGAACAAGAACAGCCGGGCCAGCCGCTAGCAAAACATTTAAACCGCAGCTTTTGCGATTTTGTCCGCGACGAATTTAACTGCCAAATCAAAGACTTGGTCGGCATTGAGGGCGCTGGTATCAAGCTGCCAGGCATCCTCGGCCGGTTTCATCGGGGCCACCGCCCTGGAGCTATCCCGGGCATCGCGGGCCACAAGGTCGGCGCGAACACGGGCCTCTATAGCCAACTCGCCCCGGCCCCGCAACTCCTTGATCCGGCGGTCAACTTGGACGTCCAAAGTGGCCGAAGTGAAGATTTTGGCCAGCGCCCCTGGGCACACCACCGTGCCGATATCGCGCCCATCAAGCACTGCGCCTTTTTTATCGCCCGGAGGCCTTGCAGCAAAGTCGCGCTGGAACTGCAGAATCGCGGCGCGCACGGCAGGGATAGCTGCCACCTGCGAGGCTGCCACACTGGCGGCCTCAGTGCGCAAGTCATCGGGGGCATACTGAGTGATATCGAGAGTCTTCGCTGCGCGCACTGCCTGCACTTCAGATGTGGGGTCGCCACCGGTGCGCAGCACGGCAACACCAATGGCCCGGTACAGCGAGCCTGAATCCAAATACGCAAAGTTGAAATGCGCGGCTAATCGTTTTGCCAACGTGCCTTTGCCTGAGGCTGCCGTGCCATCGATGGCGATAATGATGGACGTGGTCATGCGGAACGATTTGACAGCAGCAACGTCGCACCAAGATTTGTCATCAGTGGAATAAAATCTGGAAAGCTGGTCGCAATAGCTGACGCGTCATCAATGCCGATGGGTTTGTCGCTGACTTGGCCCAGCACCAGAAACGACATGGCAATGCGGTGATCAAGATTGACGGCGATCGTTGCATGGCCCAGGGGCGGTTTGCCTTTGCCACGCACAATCATGGTGTCGCCCTCAGCGCGCGCATCCACACCACACGCCACAAGGCCATTGACCATCGCCGTCATGCGGTCGCTTTCTTTCACACGCAATTCGCCCAAACCTTCCATGCGCGTTTCTCCTTCTGCACACGAAGCGGCGACCGCCAGAATGGGGTATTCATCAATCATTGATGGCGCGCGCGCGGCTGGCACATGCACGCCTTTCAGCGCGCTGGTTTTAACCTTCAAATCCGCCACTGGTTCGCCCGCCTCAAGGCGGGTGTTGAGCACTTCGATCGCCGCACCCATTTCTTTGAGGGTGTCGAATAACCCAGTGCGTAACGGATTCATGCCAACATTCTCGATCACGATCTCAGAGCCCTCAACCAGCAGCGCTGCGACGATGGGGAAGGCCGCTGAGGATGGATCACCCGGCACAACAATGGGGCGGCCAGATAATTCCGGCTGGCCAATAATCGTTACTTTATATGTATATGTGGCCGCACCCGGCTTGACCGGGCCCGCGTCAACTTCAACGCCAAAGTGACGGAACATGCGCTCGGTATGATCGCGGCTGGCCGTGGGCTCGGTGACTGTCGTGCGTCCCGGCGCATGCAAGCCTGCCAGCAGCACCGCCGACTTTACTTGTGCCGAGGCGAC
>JANLSL010000293.1:0-2166 GCA_031362385.1 Alphaproteobacteria bacterium
CACCGGCTCATGTGATGAAACTCTTAGAGGTCGTGCGCGGGAGCAAAAGCGCTGGCGATGCGGTGGCGACAGCAATGTCGTTTGGCAAGCGCATTGGCAAAATTGCTGTTCTGTCGGGCGTTTGCTTCGGGTTCATCGGTAACCGCATGTTCGAAGGCTATATCCGTGAATCACAAATGTTGCTGCTTGAAGGCGCAACACCATCGCAAGTTGACCGCGCCCTCACAGATTTCGGCATGGCGATGGGGCCGTGCGCCGTGATTGATTTGGCTGGTGTCGATGTCAGTTTCCTGACCCGTGAAGGTAACCGAGCACAATTGCCAAAAGATCCACGCTATTGCGCCATTGGCGATCAACTCCATCAGCTTGGCCGGTACGGTCAGAAAACCGGCGCAGGTTTTTACCGTTATACTGGTGGTAAAGCAGAAGATGACCCCGCAGTGGAAACATTGATCCGGGCTGAGGCCGCGCGCTTGGGAGTGGGTCGCCGTGACATCAGCGCCCAAGAAATAGTCGCACGCTGTATTTATCCGTTGATTGATGAGGGCATACGCATTCTTGATGAGCGCATCGCCCTGCGCGCGGTTGACATTGATGTGGTGTGGACTGCTGGGTATGGCTTCCCACGGTATCGAGGTGGGCCGATGTTTTATGCTGACCTTGCTGGGTTGGAATCTGTTGTCGAAGGCATGGCGCGCTTTGCACAGAATCTTGGCAATCAATTCGGTTATTGGACGCCGTGTCCGTTGCTTAAGTCACTTGCTGCACAAAGCGCATCGATCAAAAATTGGAAAGCTTCATGACCACGAATTTGTTTCAGCTTGGTGGCCGCCCCGCCATCGTAACGGGTGCCAGTCGCGGTATTGGTCGCGCGATTGCGATGACGCTGGCTCAGTTGGGGGCAAGGGTTGTTGTTTCAAGCCGCAAGGTTGAAGCCTGCCAAACCGTCGTCGAATCAATTCTATCAGCTGGCGGGCAGGCCATGGCCGTGGCGTGCAATGTTGGCGAGCGTGACCAGCTCGAAAGTTTGGTCGCGGCTTGCGAGGCAAAATTTGGGGCACCGCGCATTTTAGTATGCAATGCGGCTAGTAATCCGGTCTATGGGCCGATGACTGCTGTCGAAGATCGAGCGTTTGATAAAATCATGGCAGTCAATGTGCGTGGCATTATGACAATTGTTAATCGTGTTACCCCTGGCATGGCAGCATCTGGTGGGGGTTCGATTATTCTTCTGTCGAGCATTGCGGGAATGGCGGGTAGTAAAAATATCGGTGCTTACGCTGTGTCGAAAGCTGCCGACGCCCAGTTGGCGCGTAATTATGCCGTTGAATTTGGCCCGCAAAACATTCGCGTCAATGCTGTAGCCCCTGGGCTGATAAAAACTGATTTCGCCGAAGCGCTGTGGCAAGGCGATGCTGGAGCGGCGTTTGCTGAACACACACCGCTGGGCCGGTTAGGCGAGCCAGAAGATATTGCTGGCGTGGTTGCATTCTTAGCGTCGGATGCAGCGCGCTTCGTCACTGGGCAAACGATTGTCGTTGATGGTGGAGTTATGATCGCTGATCCATTTTAAAATAGAGACGGCGCCGATCCTGGGACCGGCGCCGTCAGAATAGCTTAATGTAGCGCTATTGAATAATTAAGAACAAATCCTCACTGCCGCGTTTGACCGACAGGGCAACTTGCTTACCGCCGTTCTTCAGCGCCTTTTCAAAATCATCAACGCTTTTAACTGCCTTAAGGTTTACAGCTGCAACAACATCGCGTTCGCGCAAGCCTGCCTGCCAGGCCGGGCTGCCACGCTGCACTTCCTTGACGACAATGCCGTTAACTTTATCGCCACTCTCAGGATTTACAAAACTAGCGCCTGCCAACGCTTCACGTTCCTCAATGGCGGCAACTTCTTGTTTCTCTGGGATCTTTTCCAGTTTGACCTTGAAATCTTTGCGCTGGCCATCACGGATGACTGTCAGATCGACATTATTTCCCGCTTGCACAAGGCCAACGCGGTTTCGCAGGTCTCCCGATCCTTTAACGGGTTTGCCATTCAGCACAATGGCCACATCGCCAGCTTTAAGCCCGGCTTTATCACCGGGGGTGTCTTTTTCAACGCGCTGGATGACTGCCCCCTCGTTTTGTTGAATACCTAAAGTCTTGGCTAGCTCA
>JANLSL010000358.1:0-2345 GCA_031362385.1 Alphaproteobacteria bacterium
GCTCTTTCAAGGCAACGGTCAATTGGCCGCAACTACACCCGAGGTCGAGAATGCGGCGTACTTTTTTGTCAGCAGGCATCGGCGTTTCTTTGGCCAAGCCCACATGAACGTTGTCTTGATAGAGCGCTTCCCGAACGCAGAAGTATGGGGAATAGATGTCGGCGGACCCATGGTGCGTTACGCCCACATGCGTGCAAGCCGCCTGAAGAATGGCGCCCATTTTGCGCAACGCTTGGCGGAAGATACCAAATTCCCTGACAATCACTTCGACATTGTGACGTCGTTCATTTTGTTTCACGAAGTTCACCCCAATGCTGAGCCCAAGATTATGTCGGAAGTGAACCGCGTTCTGCGACCGGGGGGAGTCTTCTACCCTATTGAAGGCCGCATGCGCCGCCCCGCACCACCATCAAGTGCATTTGGTGTTTTCAATTCGTGGTGGGTCCGCCGCTGGAATTACGAAGTATGGAACGAGCACTACTCCACCGCCGACTACCCAGCCGTTCTGGAAAAGGCTGGTTTTGTCGTGACCGATAACATTCGCTCGCAAGACAACGGGGCTGGTAACAACAATACGATTGGCAGTGGCACCGTCAATATTATGGGCACAAAGAAAGCATAAGGAGCTTGAGTATGGTCTCTCGTCGCAAACTCATCGGTTCATCTGTCGTGGCCAGCGCTGTATTGCCCGCGCTGGGGTGGGGCAAGGGGCTGGACTTCGAACCACGCGGCACAATTGGGCGCTTAGAACGCTTGCCGACACTCGATTTGGAATCGCGCGACGATTTCAATATGTCGTACAGAATTTATGTGAACGGCGAGATGCGCAAAGCCGCACTTGAGCGCGGGACAACTATTCTTAAAGCCAACGGCATGGACCCGAATGCTGAAGTCCCGATGAAACAAGCCGTGGCTTTATTCGAAAATGATCCAATCCTAGCAAGTAATATGCATGGCTATATCCGCGGCCAGCAAATTATGTGGAGCCAATTGCGCGACGCGATGTACGCCAACGGCGACGCGCTGATGGCCGAGATGGAGGCCGCAGACCACGTTGGCCCGGGACGGCTTGAGTTAAATCCGCGCATGTCCCTGCCTGATTATACAAAGCAGGAGATTCATAACCAACCCGGCGGCTATGTGGGTGATGAATTTGCCGGGCACATTTATTATTACGGCACCAATAATTTTTGGATGGGCCACAATACTCAAGATGAAATGCATGCACGCCTAGCAGCTGAGCTGCCCATCCCAGCTGATGGCAAGGTAAAACGTATTCTTGATGCGGGCAGTGGTGATGGCCGCTTGACGATGGCGTTACAAGATCGCTTTCCCGATGCTGAAGTTTGGGGCATTGATGCTGGCGGGCCAATGGTGCGCTTCTCGCACATGCGCGCCAATGAGCTGGGCAACAAAGCCAACTATGCACAACGCTTGGCTGAAGATACCAAGTTCCCCGATGGGTATTTCGATATCGTCACGTCGTTTTTGCTGTTCCATGAAGTGACAGCGGCGGCGAATAAAAAGATCATCGCTGAAACCGCGCGTATTACGCGACCGGGTGGGGTGTTCGCACCGGGCGATATTCGTTCCCCACGCGGCGTGCTCACCGGGTATCGCCAGTTTTTTGGCTGGTGGAATATGCGCTGGAATAACGAAACCTGGATTCTCCAGCACCAAGACACCGACTACGAAAAGGTGTTCACCGCAAATGGGTTTACGTTTGAAACCAACGAAAAAACCCGTATGGGCGGCAGCGCCAATGTTGTCGGCGTGAGAAAGGCGTAGAATATAAAGCCCCCTCACCCCGCCCCTCTCCCACAAGGGGAGAGGGAGAACATTTTTAAATGCCACTTTATTTTTACCCCTCGCCCCCAGCTTTGGGGGAGAGGGATGCGCAGGGTTAGCGCGTCCCTATCGACGCGCGTTACCCGAAGCTGGGTGAGGGGGCAAATGTCCTTGGAATCAAGAAGGCCTAAGCCTTCTTGATCTCGACCGGTTGACCCTTGTCGTCCAGTGCCACATAGGTGAACACGCCTTCAGTCACATGAACCGGCTCGCCGTGGCGCGCACGGCGCACCCACATTTGAATGAGCAGCGATACCGACGTGCGCCCGACACGATGAACGCTGGTGTAGCATGACACCTCGTCACCAACATGAACCGGCTTGTGGAACTTCATGGTGTCGATGGCCACCGTCACAACCCGCGTACCGGTATACGCAGCCGCATGCATGGCGCCGGCCATATCCATCTGGCCCACCGCCCATCCGCCGAAGATAAAACCAGCCGGATTGGTATCAGCTGGCATTGCGAGAACCCGCAGCGAAAGCTCGCCGCTGGGC
>JANLSL010000396.1:0-5808 GCA_031362385.1 Alphaproteobacteria bacterium
TGCGTCGGCGGTTAGGCGATATGACCGCGCAATCGCGCCATAGCTTGCAACAAGCCGAAGTTCAGTCACGCGCAATGCTGGAAATGGAAGCGCAGTTCAAACGTAGCCTTGGCGCTGAGACGCGCAAATTGGCGCTGCAAGATTTGGCTGCGCAAGCCGCTGTGGTGGGCGAGCGGCTCGGGATTGTTAAAAGCGATGCGATTGATATTGCCTGGGCGCGCTTTGGGTCGGGGGATATTGGCGCATTTATTCAGCCATTCTTGAACTATATCGATGATCACCCCGATCTCGCTGAGCGCATGGGCGATGCCATCTCGCGCGATAACGCTGCACGTGCGGCATTGGCAGGCTTCGTGCGTCGCTATGAAAAGCTCACTGCGGCACTCGCTGACGACAAATTAGCACACGAAACTCTGGCTGAAGGCATCCTGGGCAAAGGCTACCACTTATTCAAATCTGCCGAAGTACGCGCGCTGACATCTCCGAGTGATGTTGCTTCCAATGATGGCCCGTAGTTTTTTTTAAGCCAGGCTTAGCCGTGCCCTCGTTCACCAAAAAAATCCTGGACGCGCTTGGCGTGAGGTCCAGTTCGCGCAAAATAAAACCTGCAACGAAGCCCGCAGGTGGGCCACAGGTTGCCGAGCGCTTGGCGCTCATTCAAAATGCGATGGAGATTTATCGCAACAATGCCCCGGTCATGCGCGGGCGGGTGGAAGCTGCGCTGGGCGAGCTCAAAGACACCACCCCCAATTTTAATGACGTTGATAGTGTGACGCGCTTGCTGGCGATCCACCGCGCGAACTTAGACATTCGGAAGCTGATGAATCACCGTGATATGCGCTACGTGGTCCTGGTGGGTTTGCGTTATCTTTTAGAGCAAAAGCCCAAAAGTGCGCCGCCCACGGCCAAGAAGCCTGTGGTAAGTCGTTGAAATAATGGTACTTTCTTACCTGTAAGCAGGTTGCGGCTGTGCTCTTTCACCTTGACGGCACAGGGGGGGAACGGTAAAACCCGCGGCTTCCTAGGGTGTGGCCCTAGGGTGTAGCTCGTGCGTGACGCACAAGCTTGCCTATTTCCGAATTTATGAGGTTTTCTATGGCCCGCCGTTGTGATGCCTCCGGCCGAGGCGCTCAGTCTGGCAATAACGTCAGCCACGCCAATAATAAAACCCGCCGCCGGTTCTTGCCGAACCTGCATGCTGTGACCATGCTCAGCGACATATTGCGCGTGAAAGTGCGTATGCGCCTGACCTCACATGGTTTGCGCACCGTGGAAAAGCGTGGCGGTATTGACTCCTTCTTGCTGTCCACACCAGACAAAAAATTACCGCCCAGCGCGCTGACGTTGAAGCGCCGCGTGAAAAAGGCGCAAGTTAAGGCCGCGGCTTAAAAGACTTACAAAGTTTGAGATTTAAAAAGCCCACCAGTCTGGTGGGCTTTTTTATGATGCAGCTCTTTTATTATGCAGCTTTGGCAAAAATGATTGCCGCAATCTCACCCCATAATACCGCAAGTGCGACCCAGCCCAGTAAGAATGCATAGGCCCGGTGGCGGACGTTGTTGTACGTGAGATGGATGGCGCTTTGCGCAACGCGCATCACAGCATAGGCCCACGCAGTCAAATATATAATTGGCGTCACTGCTGCAAGGGCAAAGAGTGTCAGGCAGGCCGCATAAAAAATAATCGGCGCTTCGAACAGGTTCGCATAGTGGCGCACCACAACAGCGACATGCTCAGGCTCGGTGTTGCCTTGAAAGGCAACATAATACTTCAGCGGCATTTGGCGCGTACTGATGAACTTAAAGCGAACATATGCCATGCGGATAAAACCGACGATGGTCAGCGCGACCACGACCAGCATCGGCACGAAAATAAGGCTATGTTTAAAAGTGATCTCAATCATGGGCGTACCTTCTCTGGGTGACGTTAGAGCGTCGTGCGGAAAAGTGGATACCGGTTTTTCGCAAAACGACGCGACCAAACAATAACATAGAGCAAGCAGCCCGATTCCAACTTAACGCTGCTTGCTCTCGCGCAGACTATAGCAATCCCGAACCCACTACACCTTTCTCAGGTGCAGGTGTCTGCTCGCCCAGGGGCTTGCCGGCCGCCTGTGCTGGGCTCTGATTTCGATTACGGCATCGTGTTAGCAAGGCGCGCATCATGCGCTCCACGCTCACGGTCAATATTAGCCTTCACCACAGCAAATTCCGGTTGGCCAGCAAACCCATTGGCCGCGTGCGCTGCCATGGTAAGTGCTTGCTCGCATGCCGGTGCTGCGCGCGCGGGGTCGCGTTGCTGTAACCAGCCAATGCATAAGTTATGCAGCGCCACCAGCCGATCGTGTCCTTGGACTGTGCTGAGGCCGCGTTCGGCCATCGTCACCGCACGTGCCGGATGGCCCATCACGAGTGCCGTGGTTGATTGACTGATGGCAATCGACTGCTGCGGCCACAGCCATTGGGTTGCGGTGCGATCAACCGGTTGTGCTGAAGCGGCAGCCACAAACAACACAGCCAACACCAGAGCTAAAACGAAGATATTCAAAACCTGATCAATCCGGGTCATGGGTGCCTCAAGGGGTCGCCAAAGGGGCGGTGAGGCAGAACCTATGTTACAAACATAATGCATACTAGACTGATATTTGGTATATGAGATGCATAGAAAATGCATAACTCAGTAAACCAGAGGTCCTGCCATGCCCGAGCTTGATTGGAGCGCGTTACGCGATTTTCTCAGTGTCGCCAAAACCGGCAGTTTGTCGCGTGCCGCTGAGCACTTGAAGATCAGCCAACCCACCCTGAGCCGCCGGATTGCTGCGCTCGAGGAGCAGCTTAATACACGATTATTTGTGCGCACCCCGCGTGGGTTGTTGCTGACAGACGATGGCGAAGCGGCACTGGAGGGTGCGCGTCGGGTTGAGCAAGAAGCCTTGGCCATTGAGCGCAAAGCCGATGCCGCCCAGCAAACGCTCACCGGCACAGTGCGGATTTCATTAACCGAGGGTTTGGGCGCTGGCTGGCTGCCGCAAAAACTTGCGGCATTTCATAAACTTCAGCCCGGGCTGTGTGTTGAAATTCACGTTGAAAATCGCGCCGTCGATTTGGTGCGCCGCGAGGCCGACATTGCCGTGCGCATGTTTAGGCCCAAACAACCTGACCTGATCGCCAAACATGTCGGCGATGTGGTGATGGGGCTTTATGGCGCCAAGAGCTACTTCAAAAAACATGGCCGCCCTGAACGCACGGAGGATTTAAAAGATCACATGCTTGTGGGATTCGAAGAGGGCTTGGCTAGAAATCCGGCAGTTCAACGTCTTGAAGAGATGTTCATGCGTGAAAAAATTGTTCACCGTTCCAGTAGTTTCATGGGCCAGCTCACCGCGACGCGTGCCGGTATCGGGCTGGGGGTGCATGATTGTTTTTTAGCTGATGCCATCCCCGAACTTGAACGCCTGATGCCGCGTTATTTCCAACACACTCTCGAAGCCTGGCTGGTGACCCATCCCGATGTGCGTCGCAGTGCGCGCATTCGCGCCGTGTATGATTTTATTTCAGCTGCTTTTGCTGAAGACCGCGCTGTGCTGATGGGCGAAGAGTCAGCGCAGAAGGCGGCCTAAACACACATTGCCAATTGTCCAATATCGTTTTACACTCTAATGTGTGATCGCCAGTTTTCGCAACAAAGCGCTGCGTGAGTTTTTTGCTAACGATGATCCACGCGGCATAAGGCCTGACTTAGTCGAGCGTGTCCGTGCTCGCCTGCAAGGGTTGTATCGGGCCAAATCTCTTGAGGACCTGAAAATTCCCGGCTGGCGGCTCCATGCGCTTCATACCAAGCCAGTCAGATACGCAATCGCTGTGAATGGGCCATGGCGAGTCACATTTGAGTGGGTTGACGGCGAAGCTGCTCGTGTTGACCTGGAACAATACCATTAAGGAGACTAACGATGGCCCGTCATAAACTACGCATTGTACCGAAAATGCGTCCGCCGCATCCGGGATCGATCTTGCGCTTAGATGTCCTGCCGTCGCTCGATGTTTCGGTTATGGAGGCGGCACGTGAACTCGGCGTCTCTCGCCAGCTGGTGCACGGCATTTTGTCTGAGAAGTTACCAATTTCTGCGGATATGGCTGTACGGCTCGGAAAGTGGTGTGGCAACGGGGCCCATTTCTGGCATGCGTTGCAAAGCGACTATGACGTTTGGAAAGCCTCGCAACGCCTGGCCAAAAAAATGAAAGCTATTCCGACGCGAAAGGCGGCCTAAGGCCGTATTCGACTGGCTCCTCGTGCTCTTCAATTTAATGCTTTGGAGGGTCAACGATGACTGAACGAGTTGACGATTCTAAATCCGCAATATTAGAATCAGAAAAAGAATGTCCCCCGGCTTCGAATCAATGATTCTGGCTTCTGTTTAAGCCACCGCTGCTGCGCGGTATGACATTGCCGCGCGCGAGTCCTCTTCGAACAGTTCGGTCAATTCAGCCATCACCGCACCGCCCAACTCATCGGCGTCCATGAGTGTGACAGCGCGACGGTAATAGCGCGTCACATCATGGCCGATGCCAATCGCCAGCAACTGTACGGGCGAGAAATTCTCGATATAGGCGATCACGTCGCGCAAGTGCTGCTCGAGGTAATTGCCGGGGTTCACCGAGAGCGTTGAATCGTCCACCGGCGCGCCGTCGGAAATGACCATCAATATGCGGCGTTGTTCGTGGCGCGCAATCAGGCGGCTATGAGCCCAGGCCAAGGCTTCGCCATCGATATTTTCTTTCAAAATTCCTTCGCGCAACATCAGGCCTAAATTGCGTCGTGCGCGCCGCCACGGTGAATCGGCGGCTTTATATACAATATGACGTAGGTCGTTGAGTCGGCCCGGGTTGGCGGGCTTACCGTGTTCGGCCCAATGCTTGCGCGACTGGCCACCTTTCCATTGGCTGGTGGTGAAGCCGAGAATTTCAACCTTGACGCCGCAGCGTTCCAGTGTGCGCGCCAGAATGTCAGCGGTCATCGCCGCGATGGTAATCGGCCGCCCGCGCATCGAGCCGGAATTATCAATCAGCAGCGAGACAACAGTATCGCGGAAGGTGGTTTCCTTTTCACGCTTGAACGAAAGCGAGTGCATGGGGTTGGCGACAATGCGAGCCAGGCGGCTGGCATCGAGCAGGCCTTCTTCCAGGTCAAAGCTCCAGCTGCGTTGCTGTTGCGCCATCAGTTTGCGCTGCAGGCGATTAGCCAGCCTGGCCACGACGCCCTGCAAGTGCGCAAGTTGGCGGTCCAATTGCAGCCTGAGGCGGGCTAATTCTTCAGCGTCGCACAGGTTGGCGGCATCTTCGATTTGGTCAAACTCGGTGGTGTAAACCTTGTAGCGCGACTGGCCCCGGTGCTGGTTATGGCCGGGCTTGGGTCGCATTTCCTTGCCGTCCGAGCCCGGTTCCATCGCTGATTCGAGCATTGACTGCGTTTGGCTCTCTTGGTCGTCCTCGGTGGCGTCGCCATCAACTTCTTCGCTGCCCGCCTGGCTCTCGCTTTGGCCGCTGGAGGATTCAGAGTCTTTTTCCTGTTGGTCTTCGGACTCTTTCTGTTCGGCGTTTTTCTCAGCCTCTTCGCCCGCGTCAGACTCGTTGTCATCCAACTCGCGCCCGCCGTCGTCTTTTTCAAGTTCCAACGTTTCAATAATTTTGCGTTCTAAGTCGGCATAGGCTTTTTGGTCACCCAACGTTGTTGTCAAGGCATCAAACAGCTTGTCGAGCTTATTGCCAAACTCAGCCTTAAAAATTTCTTTGACGTGCTTTGAGGTGGGGC